>JAEUJL010000759.1 GCA_016794835.1 Gemmatimonadota bacterium
CGCCTCCTGGCGCTGGCGCTCCTCGGGGCATCGCTGGGACACGCGCAGGTCGTCCGGGGCACGGTCACCGACGCGCTCACCCGCGCGCCGATCCCCGGGGTCGTGGTGCAGCTCGATGACGCCGGGCCGGAAGGCGCCACCTCGCGTCGCGCGGCGGTCGCCGTCCTCACCGACGCGCGCGGCGAATTCGCCGTGCAGGCCAGCGCGGCGGGCCGCTTTGTCCTCTCCGCCAAGCGCGTGGGCCTCAAGCGCTACGTCTCCCCGCCCTTCGCCCTCGGCACCGGTGACGCACGCCGCCACGACATCACCCTCGAGGCGATCGACTTCACCACCGCCCTCCCGGTCATCGAGATCGTCACCGACGCCCCGTGCTCGATCCGCCCCAACGAGGCCACACAGGTCGCGGCACTCTGGGACGAAGCCCGCGCGGCCCTCACCGCGAGTCGCCTGGCGCTGCGCGACCGCCTGTTCACCGCGACCATGGTCCGGTACACGCGGAACCTCAGCCCGTCCTCGCTCCGGATCACCCGCGAGGATCGCACGGTGCGGCGCGGCACCACCGAGCGGCCGTTCCGCGCCCTCGCGCCGGACGAGTTGTCGACCAAGGGGTACATGCAGGCCGACCCCGATGGAGCCTACAGCTTCTTTGCGCCCGACGCCGAGATCCTGACGTCACCCGAGTTCCTGCGCGACCACTGCTTCTCGCTCGTGCCACGATCGCGCGAGGGGCTCGTGGGCCTGGCGTTCGAACCACTGCTCGACCGCACCACCCCGGAGATCCGGGGGTCGTTCTGGATGGACAGCGCGTCGCACGAACTGCGCCTCGTCGAGTTTCGCTACATCAACGTGTCGCGGATCGTCCCGCGCGGGGACCCACGCGGCGAGGTCCGGTTTTCCGTGACGCCCAACGGGACCTGGTACGTCTCGCGCTGGTTCATCCGCATGCCCGAGCTGGGGGTGGCGCGAGCGTCCGGGCTCCCGGGTTCCACCGCCCCCCTCGAGGTGCTGCGCTACAAGGAGGATGGCGGGGAGGTCACGCCGGACGGGGCCCGGTCCACGGCCCAGGCCGCGTCGCTCACCGGACGGGCCATGGACTCCACGGGCCGCGCGCCCCTGCGAGGTGCAACAGTCCGTTTGTCTGGCACCGCATATCGCGCCACGACCCGCGCCGACGGCTACTTCCGGCTGGATTCCCTGCCCGCCGGCGCGTTCACCCTCATCCTCGAGCACCCGGACTACGAGGCCCTTGGACAGCTCGCGGCGGAGCAGGACCTGGATATCGCCGAGGCGAGCCAGTCCGTCACCGCGCTCCGCGCCATCGGCACGGAGCCGCTGTTGCGTCGCCTGTGCGACCGCCAGGAGATGGATGAGGATCGCGGCGCGCTGCGACTCGTGGTGACGCGCCCCGATGTCACCACCGTCCGGCTCCGCTTCGACACCTTCGAGAAGCCGAACTCCGGGGCGACCTCGATCCGCATCACGCCTCACACCGAGGAGAGCGGGCTCGACGACGGGCGGAGCGCGACCTTCTGCAACGTGCCGGCCCGGCAACCGCTCCGCATCGAGCTGCTCGACGCCACGCGGTCCCTCGT
>JAEUJL010000794.1 GCA_016794835.1 Gemmatimonadota bacterium
GGTCCGGCCCACTTTGTGGTGGTGGACCCGGATGGCAACCCGGTGTTGTTCGACCAGCACGTGTGACGCGGTCGACGCCAGCTCCAGCCGGACTCGCAAGGCCGGACCGACCCGCAACCTGCCCCAACCGCCCACCGTTCGTTCGTCGCGCGCCGGACGGGCGGACCGCGGCGGTTACTCGGAGCCCTTCAGGCCCTTGAGCTGCGCGTCCACGCCGGACGGCAGGAACAGGTTGTCCGCGATCGACGCGATCTCCTCGGCATCGTGCCAGGCCTGCGTGAGGCTGGCCAGTTCACCCTCGAGGGCGCGACGCTCGGATTCCTCGTGCAGCGCCATTTCCAGGGCAAGGCGTTGGGCGACAGGCAACGAGAACAGCCCATACTTGTGAAACTCGCTTTCCTGCCGCTTGCGCGTCCGCTTCTCTTCCGCGGTTGCCATCACCTTCATCAGCGAGCGGGAGCGGTCGCCCTGCGTGGCAAGGTACTTCGCCGGGTGTCCGTAACTCTCGATCTCGCGAACGGCTTCCGAGACGTCCTTCTTCTTGCCGCCGAAGCGATTGACCTGGGGAAGGATGAGGGCCGCCACGCGCTCCGCGTCCGGGCCGCGGAAGACCTCCTCCCCTCCCTTGAATCGCAGCCGGAGCCCAAATGAACCGTCGGCCTCGGAGCGAATCTCCGCCTCGGCCAGGTGTCGTCGGCGAACCTCGACGAAGCCGTGCTGCACCGTGCGAAGCCGCGCCACGATGGCCTGCGGACTGCCAAGAACGGCACGTCGGCTCAGCTGGGCGAGGACGCCGGTGAATCCCGCCATGCCTACGCCGGCAGCCGAGCCCCCGACAAAGACGGCCGCCGCCGCGGCCACCCCGGCCCCACTCCACAGCAGGGCACGCGTGCGGCGTCGCCCGAACTGGTCCCCGTAGCGCCAGGCCGCGAACTCCGGGCGCTGCGGCTCCCCAATGCGCACCAGGGTCGTGCCGTCCGCGAGGCGCGCAAGGCCGATGTTGTCCGTCGAGACCCGCCGTCGCGTGTCACTGTAGAGACGCTCCGCCTGCTCGATGGCTTCCCATCGCTCTTCCAGCGGCGTGAGGTTCCAGCGCTCACACTGGCGGCACACCACCCAGAGTCGTCCGCGCGCCGGGTCAAAGGCGAGCCGCTCCCCGACCGGGAAGGCCTCCAGGGACTCGTTCGACCCGAGTGGCTTGTTGCAGAAGATGCAGGTGGAGTACATGCGAGGGTGTCTTGAGGTACCTCCTACGGGCGTCGCCGCGCCCGGGGTTCACGGGAGGGTAGCCGGTCGTCGGGGCCGCGCGCTGCCCCTGGGCCCGGGGGTTGGCGGGCGAGCCGCCGTTGCCGAGGTGGCGGGAACGGGTGAGACTTCCGCATGCCTCCTTTTCGTTGCCTGGGTCGTGCGCTGCCTGGCCTCCTGGCGGCCGCAGTTGTCCTCGCCGTTCCCGCGGCGGCTCAACAATCCGTCGTTGGTTACGACGACACACCGCTCCAGCCGGATGGAAAGTGGCGTGTGCACGACAGTCGTCGGCCGCGTCCACCGGTGGTCGCGCCCGGGCCCGCCGTCTTCCCGGCGCCCCCCGCTGACGCGGTGGTCCTCCTGGGTCCACGCTCGCCCGCGGCGTCCTGGCGCATGGCGAACGACTCCGCGATGAGCTGGAACATCGCGGATGGGGTCCTCTCGCCAGGGCGTGGCCTGATCCGCAGCCGTGAGGAGTTTGGCGATGTGCAGCTGCACGTGGAGTTCCAGACGCCGCTGCCGGCCAGGGGCGAGGGGCAGGGGCGCGGCAACAGTGGGGTCTTTCTCGCGTGTGCCTTCGAGATCCAGGTGCTGGACAGCCACGAGAACCAGACGTACGCCGACGGCCAGGCGGCGGCGATGTATGGACAGTATCCCCCGCTCGTGAATGCCTCACGACCGCCGGGCGAGTGGCAGTCGTATGACATCGCCTTCACCGCGCCGCGCTTCGAGGGTGAGCGCCTGGTGGCACCGGCGGTGATCACGGTCCACCACAACGGGGTCCTGGTGCACCACGCCCGGCCCTTCTGGGGGCCGACGGCGCATCGGCGCATCGATCCGTATGCCCCGAAGCATGCGCGTGGCGCGCTGTGCCTCCAGGACCACGGGAACCCCGTGCGCTTTCGCAACATCTGGGTCCGGCCGTTGGGTGCGCTGCCGTGATGGTCCCCCCGATGCACGCCCCGTTCGACCTGGCGTCGGGGTGTGCGGTCCTGGCGCGGACCCCTGCGGTGCTCGATGCGTGGCTGCGTGACCTGCCTGACGAGTGGCTCACCGCCACGGAGGGGCCCGATACCTGGAGTGCGCGTGACGTCCTGGGACACCTGATCCACGGGGAACGCACGGACTGGATCCCGCGGGCGCGCCTGATCCTCGCCCCGGAGGGCGACCGGCGGTTTGCGCCGTTCGACCGCACGGCGCAGTTGCGCACCACGCCACCACCGCTCGACGAGCAACTCGCCACCTTCGCCGCGCTGCGGCGCTCCAGCCTCGAGGAGCTGCGGTCGTGGTCGCTCGACGCGTCGCAGCTCAACCTGGAGGGGATCCATCCCGCGTTCGGTGCGGTCACCTTGCGGCAACTGCTCGCGACGTGGGTTGCGCATGACCTGGGGCACCTGGCCCAGGTGGCGCGCGTGATGGCAAGGCGGTACCGGGAGGCGGTGGGGCCCTGGCGCGCCTACCTGTCGGTCATGGATCGTTAGGCGCGCGACGCGCGCCGGGAACGCCTGGTGCGGCGGGGCTGCTGGCGGACGCGTGACGGCGGGACGCCGTACTCGGCGCGGAAGGCATCGGTGAAATGCGAATGCGACGCGAAGCCCAGGTCCAGGGCGAGCGTCGCCAGGGGTTCGGGGCCATCCGCTTCGGCGACGCGCTCGAGGGCCTCACGCAACCGCAGGGCGAGGACGTGACGATAGAGCGACGTGCCCACCGTCCGCCGGAAGAGTCGCGACAAGTGGAACGGGGACACCGCGGCCGCTTGCGCCACCTGGGCGATGGTGAGCGGTCGCCGGAACTCGGCCGCCATGAAGTCAAGGGCGCGGTCCACGGCCGGCTGGGTGCCACGGCGGGACGTGAGCGCGTGGCCCGCACTGATCCGCTGCAGGAACATGGTCCCCGCTTCCTCGATGGCGAGCGGATCGCCAGGGCTCCGCGCGGCGTCCAGCGCCCGCCGATGCAGGAAGTGTGTAGGTCCATCGATGGCCCGGCTGCGCGTCTCCCGCGCGTCCCTCCCGGGGATCGTGCCGCCGGCGTCCACCAGCGCGTCGCGCCCCGCGGCGGTGAGGCGGAACACCGTGCATTGGTCGCGCCCGCCGATCGGGTGCCGGACGCGGTACGGGGTCTCCCGCGGCCAGAACGTGACCGCCGTGGGGTCACACCGCTGCGCGTGTCCCTCCACCTCCAGGTCCCACACGCCACGCCGGGTGACCACGACGCGATCCTCGCCGCACCACTCCTCATGACCACGTGGCGTGTCGTGGCCATGGCACAGCCAGTCATCGATCGCGAAGAGGGATCCGCGGTACAGTCCGGGCGGGATCGCGCAGGATTTCGGAAGCGAGGCACGAGTCATCGTCGCCAGAATATACCGTTGCCTTCACCTGCAGATCCATGCGCCGACTGATTGCCCTCCTGAGCCTCTGTGTCATCATGACCGTTCCCGCCGACGCCCAGTCCTTTGGCCCGCAGCCCGAGGCCGCCACCCGCGCGGAGCTGCTCCACCTGCGCGACGCGGTCTGGCGCGCGTGGTTCAGCAACGATGGCGCCGCGTTCGAGCGCATCGTCCCCGACGAGCTGCTCGCGATCGGTTGGGACGGCGGCCCATGGAACGACCGGGCACGCACCATGGACCGCATGCGCGAGTTTGCCGCCACCGGCCAGGTGTTGCGCCGCCTTGAGTTCCCCGAGAATGCCTTCCAGCAGTACGGCGACGTCGTCCTCCTCTACTCTACTTTCCGGCTTGTGGTGGGCCAGAAGGCGGGGGAAGGCTCCACTACGACGACGGGTCGTGCAAGCGAGGTGTTCGTGCGGCGGCACGGCCGCTGGATCCACACCGCCTGGCACCTGGACGCCGCACGGAACGACTAGGGGGTGCGCTCCGTCTCGAGGCGCCGATCGAGCGCGGTGCGCGCGTTGGTGGCGTAGGCACGACAGGCCTCGCGATCGACGAGGGCGTCGGCGGCACCCGCGGCGCGCGCATCAACCCGCTGCCAGAAGCGTGACGCGTCCGGGTGTGGCGTGACGAGGATGTCGCACGAGAGCGTCTCGAGGCGCGCGTAGCCGGCACGGAAGAGGCCGAGGGCCTCGGACCCGGTGAAGCGGAAGCCATCGGAGGAGATCGGGCTCTGCGAGTCCGCGTACACGATGTCGCGACAGGCCACGGAGTCGCACGCCGTCCAGGTCCACGTCGTGCCGCCCGGCGTGTGGCCACCGGTGTGGTGGGCCGTGAGGGCGAGTCGCCCGACCTTCACCGTGTCGCGGTCCCGGATCACCTCGACGCGGCGCACGGGGGCGATGCCGAGCAGTTCACCGTGCTGGGGATCGTTCGGTTGGGTGCGACCGGTGCGGAGCACCGCGGCCGCCGCCGGCAATGCGGCCACCCGCGCACCGGTCGCGCGCTGCAGCAGGGACAGGCCGCCGGCGTGGTCGTAATGCACATGGGAGTTGAGCAGGAGCTTGACGTCCTCGAGCCGGAAGCCGGCCGCGCGCACACTCGCTGCCACCAGCGGCGCGGATTCCTCGAGCCCTCCATCAATGAGGACATGTCCATCCGCGGACGTGATCAGGATGGCGGTCAGTCCGCGGGTGCCGACGTACCAGGTGTTCCCGTGAATGCGCACCGGTGGTTGTGGCGTGTTCCAGGTCGCGCAGGAGGAGCACGGC
>JAEUJL010000800.1 GCA_016794835.1 Gemmatimonadota bacterium
GCGGATGAGATCGCCGAGGAACAGGCGGCGTACCTGTCAGCGGGGGGAAAGCTCGTGGTCCCGGTCCCGCACCCCCGCCTCGTGGGGTGAGCGGGCTCAGCCGATGACGCCGTAGACCACGCCGCCGCAATAGAGCGCCCACAACACGCAGGCGGCGAGCAGCCCGCGGTCGGTCAGGAGCGTGTCGGTCGGGTTGCCGTCGAGTCGCTTGTTGACCAGGTAGAGGTAGCGAATCACGCCGTAGAGCACGAACACCGTGCTGTACGACAGGAGCTCACCGCCCACGAGCTTGGCCGTCTCGGACTCGAGCGTGTACATGATGTACGAGACGATGATCACGGCCAGCAGGACGACCGAGAGCTGGTCCAGGAAGGTCGTCGAGTACTGGGAGAGCACGGAGCGATGGCTGCTGGAGTCGTCACCGAGGAGCACGAGTTCGTGGCGGCGCTTCGCGAAGCCGAGATACAGGGCCAACAGGCCGCCGCAGAGAATCAGCCAGACCGACGGCCGGACGCCGACCGCCGCTGACCCCGCTAGCAGCCGCAACACGAAGAAGGCGGCGATGGCGAAGACGTCGAGGATCACGACGTGCTTCAGGCGGATCGAATAGACGACGTTCAACGCCAGGTACGCCACGGCACAGGCCAGGAGTCCCGCCCCCACCATGAAGGCGAACGTCACGCTCATCGCCAACATGGCGGCGGCCAGGGCCATGGCCGCTGCAGGAGCCACCGCCCCCGAGGCAATCGGGCGCCGGCGCTTCGTCGGGTGTGCCCGGTCCGCCTCGCGGTCGATCACGTCATTCATGACGTACACGGTGCTCGCGAGCAGGCAGAAGGAGGCGAATGCCAGCCACGCCTTCACCTGCGCACCGGGATCCGTGGCCTGACCGGAGAAGAGCAGGGGGGCAAGAACGAAGAAGTTCTTGATCCACTGCTGCGGGCGCACCAGGCGCACGAAGGCCGAAACGCCTCCGCGCGACCTGCTCTCCTCGGCAGCTGACAAGCCGGTCATCTCGTTAGGAATAGGGGAACGTCACCGGAAAGCCGAGCAAGAACCCAGCCTCCCGACGGGCACTGCGTCACGAGTACGAGACGATGATCGGTGCCTCTCCGGAACGTGCGACCCGGGCGCTCGTGAACACCTGCTGTTGCGCCCTTCCAACAAAGTGGCCATTCCGCCCGGGTCAAGGGGAGGGAAAGCGACCTGCGACCTGCATGAAATGTCGCACAACGCACCGCTGTCGCGAGCTGCGACGCGTTGACGTCCGCGTGACGGTCATTGCGTCCGGGCTGCCCCCGCCCTGAGCAGCCATCATGACCGAACGGACTCAGCTGGCCTGAATCTTGTCATGCACCAATGACATGAGCGAAGCAATCGTATCTGCCGAGGGGACGCGAGGGGCTCGGGTGGGGCAGTCCGGGAGCACGCCGTCGCTGTCAATCGTGGTGCTGTCCACGGGCACCGAGTCCGACGTGGAACGCGCCATGGCCTATGTGAGCGGGGTGACGCGTCGCCTTGGCGCCGAGTTGATTGTGGTGCGGGGCGAGGACGATCGCCAGGCGCAGGAGCGTCTCACCGTCGTCGCGAATGTGCGTCGCTTCCAGGCCTGCTTCTGCGAACCTGGAACGTCGCGCGCGGGGCTGGCTGATCGCGGCATGCGAGTGGCCACCGGCGACATCGTGGCGGTGCGAGAGGACAGCGCTTGCCTCGATGGGGATTGGCTGAGGCCGTTCGCGGAACGCCTCTCCGCCACCCTGGATGCGCCGCATCCGGTGGACGATTCGCGCATCGTGGCGCGCACGCAGGTATCGACAAGACGCCGTCGGGAGGCTACCTCAGAAGCGGTACTCTAAGGGGAAAGCCCGCAGTGAATGCACGGATGACGGTGGTCATCCCCGTGGTCACGGACCTTGACCATGTGGTGTCCAGTCTTGAGCACCTCGAGCGCGAACGGGAATCGTTCGCGCTTGCTGTATTGGCGGTCTCGCGCCTTGCCCCCGCGCTCGGCGCGTCGGTTCGTACGCGGTTCCCGTGGGTGCAGTGGGTGCAGGTGGACGCCGGGACTTCGATTCCCGCGATGCGGGCAGCTGGAATTGCGGCGGCGGAGACCGCGGTCATCGCCTTCATCGAGGACCATGTGCACGTCCCGCCGGGGTGGGCCCGCAGGATCTGTGAGCGGGTGGAGACGACCGGTGCGGTCGTCGCCGGGCCGGTCGACGACGCGTCGAGCTCCTTCGCCGCCCGAGCCGCTTTCCTGTGTGAGTACTCGGCCGCGCTCCCCCCTGTGGCGAGCGGGCCACAGCGTTTCGTCCCGGGAAACAACACCGCCTACCCCGCGGCGCTGCTTCGGCTCCACACCTCGCTCCTCCGGGATGGCGCCTGGGAGGACGAGCTCCATGCCGCGCTGCGAGGAGAAGGGGTGGTCCTCCAGCTGGAGGAGGGGGTCCGGGCGGACCACGCGCTCGAGGTCGGGGTCGGTGAATACCTCGGACTGAGGTACCATTACTCGCGGGCGTGGGCAGGTCGCCGCAGCCGCGGCGCGCCCTTTGCTAGACGAGTCATGGGTGCGCTGAAGAGCATGGTGTTGCCCGGGGTGCTCCTCGCTCGGATCGTGGGGCGTGGGCTCCGGCGCCCCAGGTACCGCGGGATGGCGCTTATCTCGTTGCCGTTGCAGGTGTTGTTCGTCGTCGCATGGGCGGCTGGGGAGCTCGTCGGTAACCTCGCCGGACCGGGTCGTTCGCTCACGAAAGTCCGCTAGGGATCGGCATGAACCAGAACCCCCGCAAGGTTGCACCGCTCCGCCCCGGTGACCATGTCGCCGTGATCGGCGCAGGTCCGGCCGGCCTCACCGCCGCCTACCTGCTCGCCCGTGACGGCGTCAAGGTGACCGTGCTCGAGGCTGACGACATCGTCGGCGGCATCTCGCGCACCGCGCAATACAACGGCTACCGCTTCGATATCGGCGGGCACCGCTTCTTCACGAAGATCACCCCGGTGGAGGACCTGTGGCATGAGATCCTCGGCCCGGAGTTCATCTCTGTGCCGCGGATGTCGCGCATCCACTACGGCGGGAAGTATTTCGATTATCCCCTGAAGGCGGCGAATGCCCTCTCTGGCCTGGGGCTGTGGAACGCCGGGATGATCGTGTTGTCGTACATGTGGTCGCACCTGCGGCCGTACCCGGTCGAGGAGAACTTCGAGCAGTGGGTCTCCAACCGCTTCGGCAAGCGGTTGTACCGGATCTTCTTCAAGACGTACACCGAGAAGGTCTGGGGCATCCCGTGCACCGAGATTCGCGCGGAGTGGGCCGCCCAGCGCATCCAGGGCCTGTCCCTCGCCAAGGCGATCCTTAACGCGGCCTCCCTGCAGAAGCGCAGCGACGCGATCAAGACCCTGATCAATGAGTTCCAGTATCCGCGACTGGGACCCGGGCAGATGTGGGAGATGGCGGCCGCCAAGGTGAAGGAGCTCGGCGGTCAGGTGCTCATGCAGCACGATGTCGAGGCCGTGGAGACCAAGGACGACCGCGTCGTCGCCCTTCGGGCCCGGACCCCGCTCGGCGTGCGGCGTATCGAGGCGGATCACGTGATCTCCACGATGCCGATCCGCACCCTCGTGCAGTCGCTCGATCCCCAGCCCGCGCCGGAGATTCGCGCGGCCGCGGATGGCCTGAACTACCGGGATTTCCTCACGGTGGCGCTGATCATCGACCAGGACAACCTGTTCCCGGACAACTGGATCTACATCCACACCCCGGGCGTGAAGGTCGGTCGCATCCAGAACTTCAACAACTGGTCGCGGGCGATGGTCCCGGAGGCCGGTCGCACCTGCCTCGGGCTGGAGTACTTCTGCTTCGAGGGCGATGGCCTCTGGACGTCGAAGGACGAGGACCTCATCGCGCTGGCCAAGAACGAGCTGGGCCAGCTGAACCTGGTGGATCCCTCGCGCGTGGTCGACGGCACCGTGGTGCGCATGCCCAAGGCGTACCCCGTGTACGACTCGGCCTATGCGGCCCACCTGGAGAAGGTACGGACGTGCATCGATGCCCTGCCGAACTTCCACACGGTCGGTCGCAACGGCATGCACAAGTACAACAACCAGGACCACTCCATGCTCACGGCCATGATGGCGATTGCCAACATGCGCGGGGCGACGCACGACGTGTGGGCGGTCAACACCGACTACGAGTACCACGAGGAACAGAAGCTGGACATGAAGTCGCTCGATGAGCAGGTGGGCGACTCTCTCGCGGCCCGGAACGCGCGCGCCTCGGTCGGCGCCTAACGACCGTGCGGATCGGCGTGGACGCCACGTGCTGGGCCAACCAGCGTGGCTATGGGCGCTTCGCCCGCGAGCTGATGCGCGCGCTCGTCGACCTCGCCCCGGAGCATCACTTCGTCTGCATCGGCGACAAGGCCGCGTTCGCGGCCTTCCCCCTCGCGGCGCCGAACGTGGAACTGGTCGAGGTCGGGCTGGGCGAGTCGCCCACGGTCGCTGCCGCGTCCGACGGGGCGCGTTCGGTCTCCGACATGCTGGCGTGCACGCGCGCCGTCCATGCCGCCCGGGTGCAGGTGTTCTTCTCCCCCAGCGTCTACACATACTTCCCCCTCATGCCGGGACAGCGCGCCGTCGTCTGCATCCACGATGCGATCGCCGAGCGGTTCCCCGAGCTCACCCTGCCGTCGCGACGCGCGCGACTCTTCTGGAAGCTCAAGGTGGGACTCGCGGTGCACCAGTCGCGCCTGATCCTCACGGTAAGTGACTACGCCGCGCGGGAGATCGAGCGGGTGATCGGGGTGCCGCGCCAGCGGCTCCGCGTCTCCGGCGAGGCGCCCGCACCGGAATACCGGCCGGGCCCGGCCGCGGAGGTCGCCGCGGCGCGTGCGGCTCACCAGGTCGGCGATGTCCCGTATTTCGTCTACGTCGGCGGGTTCAACCCGCACAAGCGCGTGGACGCGGTGATTCGGGCGCACGCCGCGGTCATTCGCGCCGGTGAATTTGCGCCGCACCTGCTCCTCGTCGGGCGACTCTCCGGGGATGTCTTCCACGGGGAAGGTGAGCGGCTCAAGCAACTCGTGGACGCCGAAGGGACCACGTCGCACGTGCACTGGACCGGGTTCGTGCCGGATGAGACCCTGCGACACCTGCACTCGGGGGCCACGGCGGTGGTGCTCACGTCGGAGTCCGAGGGATTCGGCCTTCCCGCGGTCGAGGGTGCCGCGTGCGGGGCCCCGGTGATCGCGACGCGGGAAAGCCCGCTCCCGGAGCTGTTGAGTGGGGGCGGCATCTTCGTCAATCCCGGCCACGTGGAGGAGATCGCCAACGCCATGCGCGTCTTGCTGGCCTCGCCCGACCGGCAACGGGCGATGGGCGATGCCGCGCGGCGTGCCGCCGGGGCGTTAAGCTGGAAGAGCGCGGCCACGGCCACGCTCTCGACCCTCCTGGAGGCGGCCGCATGAGCGCCCGCTTCCTCATGCTGACGACCTTCTATCCGCCGCACTCCTTCGGAGGCGACGCGATCGGCATCCAGCGACTCTCCCGCGGGCTGGTGAAGCTCGGGCACCACGTCACCGTCGTGCACGACACCGACGCCTACCGCGTCCTGCACCAGGGCACGTGGCCGGACGTCCCGAGCGAGGACACGGACGAGGGGGTCGAGGTCATCCGCCTCGCCAGCCGCGCGCCGATGGCGTCCACCTTCCTCACCCAGCAGCTGGGGCGCCCGGTCGTGAACGGGGGGCGGCTCCGGCAGTTGATCGAGGACGGCCGCTACGACGTCGTGAACTTCCACAACGTCTCGCTGATCGGTGGCCCGGGGCTCTTTGGCATGGCCGGCGACGCACTGACGGCCTACATGGCGCACGAGCACTGGCTCGTCTGTCCCATGCACGTCCTGTGGCGCCATGGCCGCGAGTTGTGCACCGGGCGTGAGTGCCTGCGGTGCTCGCTGGCCTATCGCCGGCCCCCCCAGTGGTGGCGGTACACCGGCTACCTCGAGCGGGAGCTGGACCGCGTGGACACCGTGATTGCGATGAGCCGCTTCTCGCGGGACAAGCACCGGGAGTTCGGCATCCGGCGGGAGATGGAGGTGCTTCCCTACTTCCTCCCGGACCCGGAATCGCCCGAGGTGCCCGTGCCGTCCGGTGCGTCCCCGAATCCCCGGCCGTACTTCTTCTTTGCCGGTCGGCTGGAGCGGATCAAGGGGCTGGACGACGTCATCCCCGTCTTTCGGGACCTGCCGGGGGTCGACCTCCTCGTCGCTGGCGACGGGACGCACGGCGAGGTCCTCCGGTCGCTGGCCGCCGGGGCACCCAACGTCAAGTTCCTGGGGCGCATCGCCCCGGACGAGCTGCGTCGATACTATGAACACGCCGTCGCCCTGGTCGTGCCCAGCGAGTGCTTCGAGACGTTCGGCATCGTCCTGATCGAGGCGTTCCGGCAGGGGACCCCGGTCATCGCCAGGCGGCTGGGGCCATTCCCGGAGATTGTCGAGGCGTCCGGAGGGGGGGAGCTGTTCAGCACCCGCGATGAACTCCGGGCGGCCATGGCTCGTCTATCTGGTGACGGGGCGCACCGAACCCGGCTGTCCCGGAACGGCTATCGAGCCTACATGGAGCGATGGTCGGAGCGGGTGGTGGTCCCGCAATACCTTGAACTCCTGCGGCAGGCGGCCGCCCGCAAGGGCGACACCCGCCGTCAGGAACTGCTGACCCATCAGGAGGTCGCGTGAACGTTTTCATTACGGGCGGGTGTGGGTTCATCGGGTCGCACCTCGCGGAGCGATTGCTCGCGCGTGGGGATCGCGTCATGATCCTCGACGACCTGTCCACCGGGGCGATGGAGAACATCGCACACCTCGTCGGTCGCCCAGGCTTTGAGTACCGGATCGGCACGGCGCTCGATGCGCCACTCGTGTCCGAGTTCGTGGATCGCGCCGACCTGACGGTTCACCTCGCGGCCGCGGTGGGCGTGCGACTGATCGTCGAGCGCCCGGTGCACACGATCGAGACGAACGTCCGCGCCACCGAGGTGGTGCTCGCCGCGGCGGCCAAGAAGCAACGCCCGGTCGTGGTGGCCTCGACCTCCGAGGTGTACGGCAAGTCGGCCCAGGTCCCGTTCCGCGAGGAGCAGGACCTCCAGCTCGGCCCGACCAGCCATTCGCGCTGGGCGTACGC
>JAEUJL010000859.1 GCA_016794835.1 Gemmatimonadota bacterium
GCATCGCCAAGGCCCAGCAGGGCCCAGAGGAGGCCCAGGACCGCGAGGTCCAGCAGGACCAGGAGGGCACCGCGAGCGAGGAGGACATCGGCGGGGCGCAACTCCACCTCGACGTGCGCGAAGAGGTTGTCCAGGACCGAGTCGACCCGCCAGTCGCCATGCCACTCATCGTCCCGTCGTTCCCACACCACGCGCGGCGTGACATCCCGTGACGAGGTCGAGGAGATGGAGAGGTGGTACGGGGGCTCGCCGCTCGACGGGACGTCGAGGCCGACGAGCGCGGCGAAGGGATCGTCGCCGGCCAGCTGGTTGCGTGGCGCGACGACCGCGCTGAACACGCGCCCGCCCCCCAGCGGCGCCGCCAGGACCAGCTGCGTCCCTTGCCGTGAGGGCACCTCGCGCAGGAGGGGAACGCCGCTTTCCACCGCCGCGCGCACGATGACCCGTTCGCCTTCGGCGCGCCGCTGCAACTGCGCGACCACGAGTTCGGCCGCCGGCGTGTCCGCGTGCCCGGCGGTATCCCATACGGCGAGCTCCGCGGGGTTGCCGGCCGCCGCCAACTCCGACCCGACGTACAGCTTGAGCAGGTCGCTCCGCGTGCTGCCGGGCGGTCGCCGCACGGCCTGCTGGAACAGCCGGTCGAGCAGGGGTTGCGTCTCTGCATCGGGCACCGCGAGCGTGGCCACGTCGCGCTCCGCCAGCTCGATGCGTTGGGTGGTCACTGTCGCCCACGTCAGGCTGGTGACGCCGCAGGCCGTCACCAGGGCCCCGTGCAGGATCACCGCGGGCCCCCACCGCGACGCGACCAGCAACCCCAGCATGATGGCCCATGAGAGCCCCCACCAGGGTGGGAGGCCACCCGGCGCGGTCCACAGCATCGGGGTCAGCGCACCCATCCCGACCGCAAGCAGCGATGCCAGCCAGCCCAGCGCCGCGCGATGCCCGCGCCGCGCACCGCCCCACACGGTCAGGACCGTGAGGGGAAAGCCCACGAGAAAGAGCCCCACCCCCCACGTCACCCAATGGGTCGCGCCCGCGCCCCGCTGCGGCAGGCTGACGCCTCGCGTCAGGGCCATCACCAGCCACAACACCGCCACCAGGCCACCCACCGTCGCCATCCACCGGGCCGTCGTCCCCGCGCGCCACCGGGCATGCCGCACCACGAGGAGTGCGAGCAGGGTGCCTAACGCGCCGACGATGCCGAGCGCGCCAGCACTCGCCGTGTAGGGCCCGCCCAGCGGAGAGAAGTAGAGGGCCGCCGAGAAGGCCGGGGCCAGGTTGGACAACGTGCTGAGCGGGGCCGCGAAGAGCACCGCCACCGCGACGACGAGCGCCACGATGCGTCGGCGCACCCCCCCGCCGGCCACGAGGACGAGGACCACGACCGCGGCCACCGCCAGGAGCACTTCCGCCCGCGCGCGCGCCTCGCGACGGGCCAGGGCCACGGTGGGAGCGGCGGCGACCGGGCGCAGCCAGGCGAGCGGCACCTGACCCGCCGTCAGCGGCACGGCGCCGTCCGGCGAGTCGACGACCTCGACGTCCGCAAACCCGATGACATCCGCTGCCGCCCGCGTGAACGGCCGCGAGAGCTCCCCGGCGGGCGCCTCAGCCCCCAGGGTGCGGAAGGCCAGCGCCGTCCGCTCACCGCGCGTCGCGCGGGCCCAGGCGACCGTGTAGAAGGCGTTCCGGGCAACCCCAACGTTGCCCTGCAGCGAGTCGATCGCGACGCGCACCGGCCCGGCCCAGGCGATCGGGCGTCCGCGCTCGAGCACCACGCCAGCCGCCTCGCCCAACACGCGCTGTGGCAACACCGACTCGATGGCGGTATGGCGCCGCCCCGGACCAGAACCGATCGGCGCCACGGCCATCCGCATCGCCGAGCCCTGGAGTTCCGGGATGACGGAGCCGGCGAGTGCCGCCAGCTGGCCGGACCCTTCAGCCGCACGCGGGACGCGTTCGACCCCCGGTCGCCCCACCCGCCAGGCGCGCGCCGAAATCACGGCGAGGCACACGAGGCCAGCGAGCACCGCCCAGCGGCCCATCGCGGGCCGACGAACCACAGCCACCCCCACAGCGACGCACGTGGCTGCGAGCGTGACCACCAAGTATGGTAGTCCCCATCCTCTCGTCATGACCACGGCCGCGAGACACCCCACGGCGACCGCGGCCAGCATGAGGCGCTCCCCCTGCTCCGCCTTCACCACCGACATGTCTCAAGCATCGCTGGTTCCGCTGCGACTCAAGGAGATGCTGCCCTCCGAAGTCCAGGAGGCGGTGGCTCGTGACCCGCGCCTGCTGGTCCCCGTGGGGACCTGCGAACCGCACGGGCAGCACTTGCCCTTTGGCTGTGACACGTTGATCGCCGAGCGATTGTGCGACGAGCTCTCCGCCGAGGTGGGGATCCTCCGGGCGCCGACGGTCGAATACGGCGTCATGACGCCCCATGACCGGTTGAATCCCGGGGCGAGCGGCGTGCGGCGCAAGACATTGCTACGCAGCCTCAACGACCTCATCGAGACGTGGGAAGCGGGAGGAATCAGGGAGTTCATCCTGGTGACAGCACACGGACACGAGGGACACCTGGAGGCGCTGTCGACGGTGATCACCCGGGGCGCCCGGGTGCAGGCCGTGGACATCCTTGGCATCGACTTCCCCGAGTTGGCGAGTGGACGGGCGGCGTTGCACGGAGATGAGGCCGATACCTCGCTGATGTTGCACCTGTTCCCCCACCTGGTGGAAATGGCACGCGCCGTGGACTTCGACCCCCGACGCACCACGCGCCGCCAGAAGCTCAAGGTGCCGCGCGCCTCGTCAGGCTCGATCGGGAGCCCGCGGCAGGCCAGCGCGGCGACCGGAGAAGCTATCTACCGACGGATCAAGCGGTTAGTGCGCGACCGGGTCCTGATGGCCCCCCGGGACGACGACGACGAATGAGTGGTCGCACATTGAACGGGACCCCGCACCGCGGGTACTCTTCACCCATGAACGCGCGCACCCTGTTCGCCCTGGCCTTTGTGGTCCCGGCCCTCTCCAGTTCGCAGGGGGTCCGCGTCCTGGACAAGGGGACCTTCACCGTCACCGTGAACGGCACCCGGGCGGGGCGCGAGGACTTCACGATCTCGGCGACCCCTGGAGGGAGCGGTGCGGAGTACCTGTCGCACGCCCGGGTCTCCCTTGGCGATCGCCGACTCAACCCGAAGCTCATGACCGACTCGGCCGGTCGGCCGTCGCGCTACGAGATCGACATCAAGGGGACGGCGGGCGGCGAGCGTTGGATGGGAAGCATCGTCCGCGGGCGCGTCGCCGCGAAGATGGAGACCGCGAGCGGGATCAAGGAACGCGAGTACCTGGCCGCGGATGGCGCCCTGTTGCTCGACGACGACGTCTACCACCAGTACTACTTCGTGATGCAGCGTGCGGACCGCGGCACCATTCCGGTGGTCATCCCGCGGCGCAATGTGCAAATGGTGCTGCGCGCGAGCGCCGCCACCGCGGACAAGGTCACGATCGGCCAGGCCACCCTCGATGCGCGCCACGTGGTGCTGACCGAACCGGGTGGAGTGACCCGCGAGGTCTGGGTGGATGCAACCGGGCGGCTGCTCAAGGTGACCATTCCATCAAAGGGGATCGTGGCCCTCCGCGACGACCCCCCTGGCAGCTGATCCACTTTTCGTGTCGCCGCTTCGAAACCTCGGAGCGGCTGTCGCAGTTTGCTTCATGAAACTGCGCCCGAAAGGGCCCCGTACGGCCCGCGGCACCCCACATCAACCGCATTCCCGCTCCATGCGACGTATCGCTTCCCTCGTGCTGGGACTTAGCGCCATTGGCACCCAGGCCATGGCCCAGGCGGCCGGGCCCGTCCTCACCTTGCAAGAGGCGGTCGACCTTGCGGTGCGCAACAACCCGACCTACCTGCAGTCCACCACGGGTCGCACCCGGGCTGGCGCCGCCGTGCGGTCCGCCTACGGCAACCTGCTCCCGAACGTGAACACCTCGTTCGGCTCCTCCTACCGCGAAGGCCGCCAGCAGTTCTTCGCCGGCCAGGCCTTCGGGTCGACCTCGGACGTGTTGTCGTCCAGCAGCGACCTGAACGTCAGTGCGCAGTACTCGCGCCAGAGCTTCCTCGGGATCAAGCAGCAGAAGGCCAACCTCGAGGCGGCCGAGGCCGACGTGACGAATGCCGCGGCGCAGCTGCGGATGAACGTCATCACCCAGTACCTGAACGTCCTGCAGGCCCAGGCCCGGGCGGCGTTCCAGGACACCTTGCTGGTCTCCACGCAGGCCCAGTTGGAGCTGGCCCGCGCGCGGCTGCAGGTGGGCGCGGCGATCTCGCTGGACGTGCGGCGCGCCGAGGTCCAGGTCGGGCAGGCCCAGGTGGCGCGGCTCCGCGAGCAGAACACCGCCGAGCTCGAGAAGCTGCGGCTCTTCCAGCAGATGGGGGTGGAGCAGCCGGCCAATGTGCAGCTGACCACTGCGTTCGGGATCGAGGAACCGCGGGTGCAATTGCAGGAGGTCCTGGACCTGGCCCGTCGCTCCAACCCGGCCCTGCAAGCCCTGCAGTCGCGCCAGCGCGCCGCCGACGTCGCCGTGAGCTCGGCGCGTGCGACGTACCTGCCGACCCTGTCGCTCCAGACCGGGGTCTCCGGGTTCTCGCAGCAAGAGCGGAACTATGACGGCCGGATCCAGCAGGCCCAGGCGCAGGCGGCGGGCTCTCGCGCCTCCTGTTTCACGACAGATTCCCTGCGCCGCGGCGCCGGTATGTCCAGCATTAGCAGTGTCTGCAACAACATTGTGTTCACCCCGGCGCAGGAAGCCCTCCTCCGTGACGCCAACGCCCAGTTTCCTTTCCGGTTCACGCGAAGCCCGATCAACTTCGGCATGCAGGTCTCGCTGCCGATCTTCGACGGGTTCCAGCGCGAGCAGCGCGTGCAGGAAGCGGCGGCGCAGCGCAGCGACACGCGGTATCGGCTGCGCGAGCAGGAACTGCGGCTGACGACCGAGGTGACCTCGGCCTACCGCAACCTCACCACGGCCTACCAGACCGTGCGCTTGCAGGAGCAGAACGCCACGACGGCGCGCGAAGCGCTGGCGCTGGCCCAGGAACGTTTCCGGATCGGCACCAACACGTTCGTCGAG
>JAEUJL010000863.1 GCA_016794835.1 Gemmatimonadota bacterium
CCTGGATGTCGAGGGGCTGCCAACAGGGGAACCGGTGACCTTCTCCCTCGACCCCGCCGAGCACACCGTCGACCTCGGGGAGCTGCCGCGCCCGATCTTCCTGCCGATCATCTCGGCGAACTCGCTGGCGACCACGCTCGCGCGCAAGTCCAACGGGCGGGTGGATGGCTTCGTCGTTGAAGGGCCAACCGCGGGTGGCCACAACGCCCCGCCGCGCGGCACCCTCACCCTGGATGAGCGAGGCGAGCCCATCTATGGAGAGCGCGACGTCGTGGACCTTGCGAAGCTGGCCGAGCTCGGCCTGCCGTTCTGGGTTGCGGGCGGGGCCGGGGCGCCCGGCGCCCTCGAGCAGGCACAAGCCGCCGGGGCGCGCGGCGTCCAGGTGGGGACGCTGTTCGCCTTCTGCGACGAATCGGGGATCGATCCTGATCTCAAGGCGCAGGTGCTGACGGCGCTGCGGCACGATGGGGTGCGGGTCGCGACGGATCCCCGCGCCTCGCCGACCGGCTACCCGTTCAAGGTCGTGCACGTCGACGGCGACGGGTCCGATGCGGCCCTGGCGACGCGTCCCCGCGCATGCGACCTGGGCTACCTCCGCACCGCGTACGTGCAGGCGGATGGGCGACTCGGCTACCGGTGCCCGGCGGAGCCGGTGGATGACTACATCGCGAAAGGCGGCCCGGTGGACGACACCGTGGGGCGCCATTGCCTGTGCAACGGGTTGCTGGCCACCATCGGCCATGGCCAGCGGCGCGAGGACGACCGGGTGGAGCCGCCGTTCATCACCTCGGGGAGCGACCTCGAGGCGTTGCGCGCGCTGCTCGGGGGCCGCTCACGCTACACGGCGGCCGACGTCGTGGCCTGGGTGACCGGGACGCAGGTGGCATGACGCGCGCGGTGCATCGTTCTCACCTGGGTGTAATCACGAAGTCGACCAGCACCCCGCTGACGAAGCTCGCGGTCACCTTCATGCCGTCCGCCGAGTAGCTCCGCTTCATCACGGTCATGGCGCCCTGCTGTTCCTCGCCGGCGGTGTCGGCGGGGCCGAGCAGGGCCTCGACCTCGCGGACGCTGAGTCCCTTCTTGAGCTGTGAGAGGCCGCCCGTCCCGGTGGGCGCTGTGGGTGGCGTCACCGCTGCCGCGGCGGTCGCCTTTGCACCCGTCGCGGCAAAGTCCACGTAGTTCGCCAGGGCCGCCATCACCCCTTCCGGGGTCAGGGCCTCCGGCGGGATGCCGTCCTTGTAGCGGATGTTGAAGCGACTGCCGCCCTGCTCGCGCTTGACGCGCAGGTTGGCTTCGCGCGCGGCGTTCGCCTGCGCCGCCTCGGCGCGGGCCTTGTCGTTCTCCCGCTCGCGGGCGGTGCGGGCGTTGGCGAGTTCCTTCTCCAGCTGCTTGCGGCGTGTAGGGCCAGGGGCCGTCTTGATCGAGTCCTTCAGCGCCTTCTCGCGCGCCGTCTCGCTTTCCGTGTCCGCGGAGATCCACTGGGAGCCGGCGTCATCGCCAAAGGTGCCGAAGCCGCCGCCGCCGAGCTGGAACTCGATGTGCGAGTCCTTCTTGACGACGACCTTGGTCACCATCACCTGGTCGCCGATCTTGAGCGCGGTGCCAAAGTCCTTGATGCGATCGGCGACCTGGCGAAAGTTCACCGGCGCCTGCTGCTGCGGATGGACCTCGACCCCGCGGCTCGTCCCGGGCATGGCCATCTTCACTGAGACCAGCTTGCCTTCAAAGGCCTGGCGAAGCGCCGCCTCGTTCTGGGCGGCGAGGAGGGTCGGGGAGAGGAGGAGGGCGAAAAGGGTGGTTCGCATGGGCGTTGCGTGGTGAGGTCCTGGGGCGACCCGGGACAGGATGCGTGCTCCGGGGCGCGCGCTCAATGGGTGATTCGACCCGGGCCCCCATCGGACACGGCGGGACGGATCGCCCGATCTGGCACCGGGGAGTAGGTTCCGCTGACCCGCTCCCCGGAGGTGCAAAATGCGCACCGCGCCTGTCCTGATCGCCCTCGTCGCCGCCCTCGCTGACCTCGGGGCGCAACCCCGCCCGGCGCCGGGTCAATCGGTGGTCCTCATCACGGGTGCCACCAGCGGGCTCGGCCGCGAGGTGGCCCAGCGGCTGGCCGCGGCGGGCGCGCATGTCATCGTCCATGGCCGCGACTCGGCGCGCGCCCGCGAGGTGCTCGACGCGATCGCCCAGGGCGGGAAGGGGAGTGCCCGGTTCTACGCGGCCGATCTCGCGAGCAACGCCGACATCCGCCGGTTTGCCGGCGAGATCCTTCGCGACTACCCGCGGCTGGACGTCCTCGTGAACAACGCCGGGATCGGCTCGACCCCAAACGAGCGGAGCGTGACCGCGGAAGGGGTGGAGATGCGGATGCAGGTGAACTACCTCAGCAACGTGCTGCTCACGCGGCTCCTCCTCCCGCGCCTGCTGGCGAGCGCGCCGGCGCGCATCGTGAATGTCTCGTCGCTGTCGGCCTCACCGATCGACTTCGATGACGTGATGATCGCGAACCGGTTCAGCGGCGGCCGTGCCTACGGGCAGAGCAAGCTGGCCCAGGTGATGTTCACGATCGACCTCGCGGCGGAGCTGGAGGGGAAGGGCGTCACGGTCAACGCGCTGCATCCGGCGACCATGATGCCGACCGGGATGGTGCTGCGCGGCGGGTATACGCCACGCTCCACCATCGACGACGGCGCACGGGCGGTGCTGCACCTGGTGCAGGACGCCGACGCGGGCACGGGACAGTTCTTCAACGGGCTGAACCCCGGGCGCGCGCATGCGCAGGCGTACGACGTGGCCGTGCGGGCGCGGCTGCGCGAGCTGAGCGAGCGCCTCGTCGGTCTCCGGCGGTAGCCATTCGCGCCTCGTGCGGGGCGTGACTGGACGTTGGCACGCGGGACGCCCAGCTTTCGCCTCCTCCGTACGGTCTTCGCGCATCACCATTCCATGATCATCATCGGGTTCACCGGGCGGAACGCCTCGGGCAAGACCACGGC
>JAEUJL010000825.1 GCA_016794835.1 Gemmatimonadota bacterium
CCGCGTGGCGGGCGCCCGAGGGCGCGGAGGGATTCCCCGGCCAGCGACCATTCGTAGCGCACCGTGTCCACGGTGAAACGGATGGCCTTGTGGTCCTTCGTGAAGTTGAGCGTGGTGAAGGGCAGCCGGTTGGGTTCGTACGGCTTCTTGTGTGCCGTGGCCAGCGCGGCGGCGAGCTTGACGTGGTCAAACAGCGGCTGCTTCACCTTGAGCGGCGGGAAGACCAGCATGAAGCGCGTGCCGGCCTGGTCCCGCCAGTTGTACCAGACGGAGTCGGTCTTGCCGATGAATCGCGCGGCGACCGAGGTGCTGTACGTCACCCGGCGCATGGCCTCGGGATTGAACTTCTCGGCCAGTTCCCAGTTGGCCCGGACCCGCGTCGGGGTCGGGGTGGTCGCGGGCGACTGGCCCAGGAGGACGGCGGGGAGGAAGCCGCCGAGGGCGGCGAGTCGGGAGAGGCGCATGGGAACCGGGCGTTCGGGAGGACGACACTGGGCCCCGGCCATCGCCGGGGCACATCAGGCGGCGAGCTGCGTGCGTGGTACGGCGCGTTGCTGGTGCGGCCTGCGATGATGCGGCGAACAGCGGGCCGGTCGTGCGCCGGGCGCTCCCAGCGCTTCGTCTGGTGGCGCCCGGTCCTTCGTGGTGGTGCTACGAGATGATGCCCCCGCCCGGAATCACGATATGCGGCAGGTTCTTCAGCAACTGGTTGAGCTTGGCCAGGCGCGTGTTGATGATCGTGTTGAGCTGCTGCTGGGTCTCGCTCGTTTCCTTCACGAGTTCCCCCTGGCGTCCCACTTGGGCGTCGGTCGGGCGCGAGATCCCGCGCGACACCGAACCGGAGAGGGACTGGACCTCCTGGAGCAGGCGCGGATACTGGCGGTAGCCAAGCCCCTGGATGGGCCGCGTGATCTTCGTGTCGCGGAACTCACGCAGCTCCTTGAGTGACGTCTCCGCCTCGTTGAGCGCTTCCTTCTCGGTGGGCGCGTTGCGCTTGATGTTGTCGATGAGCCCGGTGAGCTGGTTCATCAGGTTGTTGGTGCGGTTCAGGATCCCCGACACGTTGTTGGAGAGCTCGGCCAGCGACAGGGCGGCGTCGCGCTGTGCGACGAGGTCGGCCGTCGTCACGGTGGCGCGCGGGTCGAGATCGACCCGGATCGGCTTGGAGACCTCCTTGCCACCGGCGACCAGGGTCACCGTGTAGTCGCCCGGGAGCACCTGTGGTCCACCGCCAAAGCCGAAGCGTCGGGCCTGGGCGGCGAACTCGGCCGGGATGCCGTCCATGCCATCGCCCCCACCAGGCAGG
Source organism: Gemmatimonadota bacterium (assembly GCA_016794835.1). GTDB lineage: Bacteria > Gemmatimonadota > Gemmatimonadetes > Gemmatimonadales > Gemmatimonadaceae > RBC101. The sequence goes on from JAEUJL010000825.1 coordinate 1,307, forward strand.
TCATATCGCAGGTCCCAGGTCGTGGTGTTCACGCCGGCGAGGGCGGGGATGCGGCGGATGTTGCGGACAACCTTGCCGGTGTTGTCCTTCACCACGAGCCGCGCGTCGTTGGAGGGCGCCTTGAGGTAGTAGGAGAGGACCGCGCCGGTCGGCGGATTCTGGCCGGTGAAGTACTTCGTGCCCACGTTCGCCTCGAGGTTCCAGGTCACCCAGCGCGTGGCGGGTTCGGGATCGAAGAGGGCGACGTCGGTGGTCATCGCCTGGCCCAGCTGCTGCAGGACGGCGAGGTCATCCAGGATGTAGAGTCCGCGGCCGTGCGTGGCGATGATGAGGTCGTTGTCGCGCGCGTGGACGAGCAGGTCGCGGACGGGGGCGGCGGACAGTCCGTTGCGCAGGTTGTGCCAGCGCTTCCCCTGGTCCCATGAGGCGAAGATCCCGAACTCGGTGCCGAGGTAGAGGAGGTTGGGGTTCTTCGGGTCCTGCCGCACGACATGGACCCACCCGCGCGCCGGGAGGTTCCCGCTGATGCGCGTCCAGGTCTGGCCGTAGTCGGTGGTCATGTAGGCATACGGCGTGTAGTCGCCGGTCTGCCAGTGCGACGCGGCAACGAACGCGGTCCCCTCGGCGTGGGGCGATGCATCGATCGTGGAGATCCAGGCGGCCGGGGGCAGGTCCCGGATGTTGCGCACCGTGTTCGTCCAGGTCTTCCCGCCATCGCGCGTGACCTGGATGTTGCCGTCATCGGACCCGGCCCAGATCACGTTGCTGTTCTTCGGCGACGGGGCGATCGTGAGCAGCGTTGAGTGGAACTCGGCCGCCGTGTTGTCCGGCACCACCGGCCCGCCCGAGAGCCGTTGCTTGCTCTTGTCGTTGGTGGTGAGGTCGCCGGAGATCTGCGTCCACGTCTGCCCGTAGTTGGTCGTCTTGAAGATGACGTTGCCGCCGAAGTAGACCGTCTTCGAGTCCTTGGGGTCGAGGACGATCGGGGCGTTCCAGTTGAACCGGAACTTGTGGTGGGCGAGGGAGTCGCCGGCCGAGCCGGTCCGGTAGGGATACGGGTGGATGGAGCGCTGCTCCCCGGTGCGCATGTCGGTCAGGACGATGCCGCCGCCCTGCGAGGCGGAATAGACGAGCCAGGGCTTCTCGAGGTCGGGGACGGCGTGGAAGCCGTCGCCGCCGCTCACGGTGACCCAGTCGCGCTTGCGGATGCCCTCGGTGAGGGTGCGCGAGGGGCCACACCAGTGCCCGTTGTCCTGCAGGCCGCCGCAGATGTTGTACGGCTTCTCGTTGTCGAGGTTGATGTGGTAGAACTGCGAGAAGGCCACGGTGTTCTCGACCTCCCACGTGCGCCCGCCGTCGTAGGAGCGCTGCCACCCGCCGTCGGAGCCCTCGAGGATGTAGTTCGGGTCCGTCGGGTCGATCCACATGGCCTGGTGGTCGCCGTGGATGTCCGCGCGGATGCTGGCGAAGGTGCGGCCGCCGTCTTCGGACTTGTAGAGTGAGCCGGACAGGGTCCAGACCACGTTGGGGTTCTTCGGGTCGACGCGGACGTCCGCGTAGTAGAAGGGACGGAAGTTGATGTTCGGGTCGCGGCTCACCGTGCGCCACGTCTTGCCGGCATCGTCGGTGCGCCAGAGCTCACCCTCGGTCTTCGTCTCCGAGATCATGTAGACGATGTTCGGGTCGGCGCGGTGGACCGAGACGCCGACGCGATCCATGTCTCCCTCGGGGAGCCCGCGGCCGTTCCCCTTGCCGCTCAGCTTCTCCCAGGTCTCGCCGCCGTCGATCGACTTGTAGATCCCCGTCTCACCGCCGCCGGAGGTGAAGTACCACGGATAACGCTGGTGCCGATGCATCCCGGCCCAGACGATCTCGGAGTTGGTCGGGTCGATGTCGACGTCCGAGCATCCGGTGAGGTTGTCCTTGTAGAGGATCTTCTTCCACGTCTTGCCGCCGTCGGTCGTCTTGTAGAGGCCGCGATCTTCCGAGGGGCCCCAGGTGGCGCCCAGCGCGCAGACGTAGACGATGTTCGGGTCGTACGGGTCGATGCGCATGCGCGGGATCTTCTCGGTCCGCTCGAGACCGACCTTTCGCCAGCTCCGCCCGCCGTCCATGGACTTGTAGACCCCGTCTCCAACGGAGGCGGAGTTGCGCGGGTTGCCCTCCCCGGTGCCGAGGTAGAGGATGTTCCGGTTGGTCGGCGAGATGACGAGGTCGCCCATCGACGCATTGTCCTTGTCGTCAAAGAGCTGCTCGAAGGTCACGCCGCCGTTCGTCGTCTTGATCAGGCCCCCGGCCGCGGCGCCGACGTAGTAGGTCGAGCGATCCCCCGGGATGCCGACGATGAGCGGGATGCGTCCCGCCTGGTTGGCCGGGCCGATGGAGCGCCACTGGACGCGACGGATCGCGTCGAGCTCGGGAGAGCCGTTGAGCGGGGCCGCGGCGGTGGCTGCACGCGTCTGGGCCTGGGTGGGGGTGGCGACGGCACAGACGACGCCGAGCGACAGGAAGGCCGCCACGGCACGCGGGGGGGAGATCGGACGCATGAGGATGGGGTGGTGTAGTGCGGGAAGTATGGCCGTCGGGCCGCGCCTGCGTCAGGCGGTCCGATGCCGGCATTACGGTCGGTAC
>JAEUJL010000829.1 GCA_016794835.1 Gemmatimonadota bacterium
GGGAGACCGGGTGCTCGACCTGCTCGCCCGCCATCCGTCGACGGCGCGCCACATCTCATGGAAGCTCGCCGTGCGGCTGGTGGCGGACGACCCGCCCGATGCGCTCGTCGACCGCGCGGCGGAGGTCTTTCGCGCGACGGACGGCGACATTCGCGCGGTGGTGCGCGCCCTGGTGACCTCGCCGGAATTCTTCGCGCGAAGTGCCTGGCGCGCGAAGGTCAAGTCGCCGTTCGAAGTGGTGGTGAGTGCGGTGCGCGCCCTCGGGGGCCAGGCAGACACCACGGCCGTTTCCGCCGCCGTCATCGCGCAGCTTGGGCAACCCCTCTATGGCCACCAGGCCCCGGATGGGTGGCCGGAAACCGGCACGGAGTGGATGAACACCGGGGCGATCCTCGCACGCATCAACTTCGGGCTGCAGGCCGGCGCCAACCGCCTCCCGGGCACGCGCCTCGCGTCCTGGCCCGAGTACGCGCGCCTCGCCTCGCTCCCGCATGACCAACAGGTCGACGGTGTGGTCGAGGCCCTGCTGGCCGGCACCGCCTCGACGGAGACCCGGGAGGTCCTGTCCAGCGGGCTCAACCCCCTGCTGCAGGGCCCCGGCACTGACGCCGACCCCGAGGCCGGCGAGGCGCGCTCGATGACCGGCGTGATGCGGCGCCGGGGGGCCGCCCCCCCGGCGGCCGACCGGAGCAATCCGCTGGCCCGTCGCGGGGCCGCGCTGACCGGTCGACCCCTCCCGCCCTTGCGCGGCCTCGACCAGCTCATCGCCCTGGCGATCGGTTCCCCCGAGTTCCAGCGTCGTTAGGCACCCACCCGGATCCCCATGCAACGCCGCGCCTTCGTCAAGTCCGGAGCCCTCGCCCTCGTCACCCTGGGGCTCTCGCCCACCTTCCTGCGTCGCACCGCGTACGGCCTGGAGCTGCCCCGGGCCGCGCGCGGGAAGGTGTTGATCTGTCTCTTTCAGCGCGGCGCCGCCGACGCGCTCTCGATGGTCGTGCCCCACGGCGACGCGGGCTACTACGGTGCCCGCGGTGCCCTCGCGATCGCGCGACCGTCGCGCGGCGACGACGCGGGCGCCCTCGACCTCGATGGGATGTTCGGGCTCCACCCGGCCCTCGCCGATTTCGCCCCGCTCTACCGCGACGGGATCCTCGCCCCGGTCGTGGCCGTGGGGTCGCCGAGTGCGACGCGATCGCATTTCGATGCGCAGGACTACATGGAAAGCGGCACCCCGGACCGCAAGGGCACGCGTGATGGCTGGCTCAACCGGTACCTGGCGGTCGCCGGCACGTGCGAGGCCTGCGCGCCGGACCCCTCGCCGTTCCGCGGCGTCGCCCTGGCGGCACAGACCCCCCGTATCCTGCAGGGGCCGTCGGCGGCGATCGCGATGTCGTCGTTAGGCGACTTCACGGTGCGCGCCACGGGCTCCTCGGCCGACCGGCTGGAGGCGCTGTACCGCACCGGGACCGCCGACGTGGTGCACGCCTCCGGGCGCGAGATGTTCGAGGCGGTGAAGATGCTGCGCGCGGCCAACCCACAGCAGTACCAGCCGCGAGCCGGCGTGACCTACCCGCGCTCTGCCTTCGGCCAGCGGCTCCGGGAGATCGCGCAGCTGATCAAGGCCGACGTGGGACTGGAGGTCGCGTTCACCGATGTCGGCGGATGGGACACCCATGTGAACCAGGGGAATGCGACCGGCCAGCTGGCGACGCGCCTGCGCGACTTCAGCAGCTCGATCGCCGCCCTGGTTGCCGACCTCGGGGATCGCATGGACGATGTGCTGATCCTGACCATGTCCGAGTTCGGCCGGACCGTGCGACCCAACGGCAGCGGGGGGACCGATCATGGCCATGCCGGGGCGATGTTCGTGATCGGTGGCCAGGTCGCTGGCGGACGCGTCCACGGCCGCTGGCCCGGGTTGGCCCGGGAACAGCTGCATGAGGGACGCGACCTCGCGCTGACCACCGACTTTCGTGCGGTGTTCAGCGAAGCGCTCACGCAGCACCTCGGGGCACGCGATACATCGGTGGTCTTCCCGGATTACCACGGCACGACGGCCGATTGGCGCGGTGTCGTGAAGGCGGGGTAGGAGTTGGGCGCGGGGACTGGACGGCAGACGGCAGACGGCAGCAGGATGAATGGCGGCGCCGGGCGGCACCGCCATTCATCCTCAGGCCTCGGCGAATGCGGAGACCCGGCGTCGTTGCGGAAGGGCGTCAGCCCGGGTCCGTCAGCCGCCACTCGACGGCCTGCTGGGGGGTCACGTTGCCGCCACACAACACCGTCGCCACGCGCCGTCCCGCGAACCGGGGCCGATCCGCGGCGATCGCCGTCACGCCAACGACCCCGGCGGGTTCCACCACCAGCCCCGTCTCGCGCCAGGTCAACCGCATGCTGTCGATGATCTGGCGTTCATCCACCAGGACGATGTCGTCGACGATCCCGCGCAGGCTGTCCAGCGCCTCGGGGATCGGCACGCGGACCGCAATGCCGTCCGCGATGGTGGAGGCATCGGTCGTCTCGATCGCGGTGCCGCGCTCCCACGAGAGCTTCATCGACGGCGCCGCGGCCGCGCACACGCCAATCACCTCGGTCCCCGGCGCCACCGCCTTGATCCAGGTGGCCATCCCCCCGAGCAGTGCCCCATTGCCTAACGGGATGACGATCGTGTCGTAGCGGTCACCAGCGGCGAGCAACTCCACGGCAATCGACGCGGCGCCCACGGCAATCGGGGGCTCGCGCCCGTCCTCGACGTACCGCTCGTCCTGCGCTCGGGCAAACGCCTGCCCGGCCGCCTTGGCCGCATCGAAGTCCGCGCCCACCTGGCGCACCGTGGCCCCGAGGGCGCGCATCCGCTCCACCTTGAGCGGGTTGGCATGCACCGAGGCAAAGACCGTCAGCGGAATCCCGCGCGCCCGCGCGGCGTAGGCGAGCCCCTGCCCGAAATTGCCGGCCGACGCACAGACCAGGGGGCGCGTCTCGGTGAGTCCCTGCACGAACCAGTCCGTGCCCCGTCCCTTGAACGAGCGGATCGGGTTGACGGTCTCGACCTTCACGGCCACGTCGCAGCCGAGGACGGCGCCTAACGATTCGGCGCGGAATTGCGGGGTATGGCGAAAGACCGGCGCGATGCCAGCGGCGGCAGCGGAGATCGCTTCGAGGGAGAACGGCACGAAAGGGGAGGAAAAGGAGGCTGGAAAGGTGCGGGATCGCACGGCGCCGCACCATCGACGGCCGGTTGGCGCCCGCAGGACTCGCCCGGGCCCAACGAGGCGCCCCTCGCCCACGCCCTGCCGTCTGCCTGTCTGCCGGCTACAGTCTGCCGTCTCTCGCCTACCGCTCGATCAACCGGCGCAGCTCGCGCGCCAGCGGCCGCCAATCCTCGTGCGCCAACTCCTCCACCAGGTCGCCGAGGTGCCAGTCGCCACGCGACCCTTCACACCGCTCCGTGGGCTCCGTGCCGGGACGGAAGTACTCGCGACGGGCCTCCCCGCACCAATCGCCGGCGAGTTTCCCCGACGCCGCGTCGATCTCCACGGCCACGAGCCCCGCGGGGACGCGCCAGCCGGGGTTCCGCTCGCGCCATCCGCTCCGGTAAAAGTCACCCCACGCGGGCGCGGCGTACCGCCCGCCGTTGACCGCGTCGCCCATCGGCTGTGGCCGATCGTAACCAAACCAGAAGCCCGCCACGACATTTGGCGTGTACCCGACAAACCAGGCATCGGTGCCGCCATTGGTC
>JAEUJL010000026.1 GCA_016794835.1 Gemmatimonadota bacterium
TCGGTCTCCGTGACGCTCACCCCGGCGAGCATCGCGGTGGCGCAGGCCTCGTCCGCGACGGCACTCGTGCGCGACGTCAACGGAACCATCATGACGGGCCAGACCGTCACGTGGAGCATCGTGAACAACGGGGTGGCGAGCATCACCACGAGCGGCGTCGCGACCGGAGTCAGCGCGGGAACGACGACGGTTTCGGCGTCCGTGCAGGGTGTCACCGGTTCGGCGACCCTGACGGTGACGGCGGTGTCGCCCATCGCAACGCCACAGCTCCCGCGCGCGGTCCCGGCCCTGCCGGTGGCGGCGCTGAGCCGGAGTTGCACCGACCGGCCCACCACGGTGGCCGCGCTGCAGCAGGCACTGAATGCCGGCGGGGCGCGCACGATCTGTCTCGCGATGGGCCTGGTCCTGAAGGGGTCGTTTGACATCCCGGCTCGCGCGGCGGGGGACACCTCGTGGAGCATCCTGCGGGCCGATACCACGCTCACCCTGGGGAGCCGCATCACGGGGTCGGAGCGTTTGCCGAAGATCGAGATCGTCGATGTCCGGTTCCCGGCGCTGTGGTTCCACTCGCGCTCGGCCCGCTGGGTGGTGCAGGGGATCGAGATGACCACCGACCCGAACATCATCGCCGGGCCACTGTCCCTGGTGGAGGCTGGCGAACGGATCGCCGAGACGACGATTGCCGCGCTGCCGCGCGAGATCCACTTCACGCACGTGAACGTGCACGGATGGCCCAACCAGAACCTGCGTCGCGGGTTCATGCTGAACGGCGCCGGTCATATCGTGCGGGACTCGCGCTGCACCGAGATCCATGAACGCAACTCGGACAGCCAGTGTACCCTCAGCTACAACGGGCCGGGCCCCTTCCTCATCGAGAACAACCTCCTCGAGGCCGCCTCGGAGAACGTGATGTGGGGTGGGGCGGATCCGGGGATCTCGGGGCTCGTGCCGTGCGACATCACGGTGCGCAACAACCGGATCTCGAAGCCCGCGACCTGGAAGCAGGTCGGCACGCCGAGCCAGGCGGGCAGCTACCTGATCAAGCTGCTGTACGAGTCGAAGAGCTCCTGCCGGTCGCTCATCGAGGGGAACTCCTTTGATGGCGTGTGGAAGGACGGCCAGATGGGATATGCCGTGTGGCTCAAGTCGGTGAACCAGCAGGGCAACTGCCGCTGGTGTCGCACCACCGACGTCACCTTCCGCAACAACACGTTCCGCAACGTCGGCGCCGGGTTCGCCTTCAGTGGCTCGCCCGAGGTCTTCCCGGTGGACAGCGCGTTGAGCCGCGTGCTGGTGACGGGCAACTGGATCGAGAACATCAACGTGCAGCCCTACGATGGCGACTCGCGACCGATCCTGCTGAACGTGAACGCCCGCGATGTCTCCTTCATCCGGAACACCTGGACCGGCGGCAACTTCCCGAAGGACGCGATCATCTTTGACCTCTCGAACGGGGTGAAGGCGGTCACCAACTTCCGCTTCGAGGACAACGTGATCCCGACCGCGCAATACGGGGTGGGGGCGACCGCCGTGGGTGAAGGGACCGTGGCGCTCAACGCCGGGGTCGGTGGGTCGTGGACCTTCCTGCGCAACACGTTCATCGGCAACCAGCGGAACGGTTACCCCGCCACCACCAAGTGGGCGTCATCGCTGGCCGGGGCACTGTCGACCGGGTCCGGCGTGGCCGCCCCGCCCGTGCCCTGACGGCCTGGCGGGCAGGCGCTGCGAGCTGTTGGTGTGAGGCGGGCCTCCGATCGGGGGCCCGCCTTTCGCTTGGCGAGAGGTGGGGACCGCAGCGCCATCCCTCGCACGGACAAAGGGTCGCGCGGGCGCTGAGATCTCAGCGCGTCAAACGCGCCGCAGCGGGAAGGCTCCAGCCTCCGCGCCGCGGCGTGTCGGTCACCTGCGGTCGGTGGGGGTGAGGGGCGGCGCCAGGCACCGCCCCCGTGGGGCCGTCAACGCGCGCCCGCGTCGTGCCGGGTGGTCAGGCCCCGTGGTTCGGTCCTACCAGCAGATCCCCTCGTACGACTTGCCGTCGCTGCGCCGCGCCCCGAACGCACGGACCAGGTCGACCACCACCTGGCCTTCCCGCACCTTGTCGCCAATGGAGCGGAATTCCGGCGAACCGTTGCCGATGATGATCGTGTCGCTCTTCGCCAGCACCTCGTCGATCGAGCCCGACATCAACTCCCAGATATGGGGGATCTCGCGCTCCACATACTCCTTGTTG
>JAEUJL010000035.1 GCA_016794835.1 Gemmatimonadota bacterium
GCGGCGCAGCGTGGCCCTGTTCACGGGGTGTGTCAGCGGCGCGCTCACGGAAGGCGAGTTCCTCACGTACCTGCACGATGCCGGCTTCGAGGCGGCCTCGATCGAGCCGACGCGCATCTACACGCGCGAGGATGCCCAGGCACTGCTCGATGGCGCGGGGCTGACGGACCCGGCGCTGCTCGATGCAGTCGACGGGCGCGTGATGAGCGCGTTCATCCGGGCACGCAAGCCGGCTCTCGCGGCGGGCTAGTCCCGGGTAGATTCCGCGCCATGCGAGTCCTCCTGCAACGGGTGTCGCGCGGCGAGGTCCGCGTGAGGGAAGCCGATGGCGCCAGCCGCGTCGCTGGCGCGGTCGGCCGCGGGTTCGTGCTGCTGGTCGGGTTCACCCATGCCGACACCGAGGCGGAGGTGCGCTGGATGGCTGACAAGGTGGTGGGGCTCCGCGTGTTCGACGACGCGGACGGGAAGATGAACCTCGGCCTCGCGGAGGTGGGGGGCGCGTTGCTCGTGGTCTCCCAGTTCACGCTCTACGGCGATGCGTCCAGGGGACGGCGGCCCTCGTTCATCGACGCCGCCCGTCCCGAGGTCGCGGTGCCCCTCTACGAATCGTTTGTCGGCGCGCTGCGCGGGCACGGCCTCGCGGTCGCCACCGGCGAGTTCGGGGCCAGCATGGAGGTGGAGCTGGTCAACGACGGCCCCGTGACGATGTGGCTGGAACGATGACGGCGGTCCGGGTGGTGCTGGCGTCGCAATCGCCGCGGAGACAACAGCTGCTGTCGCTCATCGGGATTCCGCACGAGGTGCACGCGGCGGACATCGACGAGACCTTCACGCCGGACGAGTCGCCGGTCCCGCATTGCGAGCGACTGGCGCGCGAGAAGGCGATGACGATCGCCCGCCACGAGCCCGGCGCGGTCGTGATCGCCGCCGACACCATCGTCGTCCTGGATGGCGAGGTGCTGGGCAAGCCCGCCGACGCGGCGGAGGCGCGAGCGACCCTCGCGCGCCTGTCCGGTCGAACGCATACCGTGCACACCGCGATGGCGGTGGTCCACGGCGGGGCGCTGCGAACCGGCGTGGAGTCCGTGACCGTCACCTTCCGCGCGCTGACCCCGGCATTCATCGCCCGCTATGTCGCCACCGGTGAGCCGATGGACAAGGCCGGGGCGTACGGCATCCAGGGCTTTGGGGCGACGATCGTCAGCCGCATCGACGGGGACTACTTCGCCGTGATGGGGCTGGCCCTCGGTCACCTGGTACAGCTGCTGCGTGAAGTTGGGGTGGAGTACGAGGTGGGCGGGGGGCTGCACCTCGCTCCCGGGGACGCGCCCCCCCCAACGGCACGGGCGCCGTCAGGGGGCGTGTAGCCTCCCGACGGCGCCCGGGGCCTGTCGGCCTGCGCGTTACGCGCCCGGGCGACGCCCCGGCATGTTCGCGAGGTTCTTCTCGAACGTCGCCTTCTGCTCATCGGTCAGCACGGCCTTGATGTCGGCCTGCTGCTTCTGCATGAGCGCCTGGCGCTTCTGGCGGTCTTCCGGGGACGGCGGCGTGCCCGGCGTCATCTGCGGCATCTCCTTCTGGTACTTCGCCGTGATCGAGTCGACCTTCGCCTTCTGCGCGTCGGTCAGCGTGATGCCCTGCATCATCATCTCCATCATGCGGCCGCCACCCATCCCGCGGCCACCACCGCCACCGCCACCCTGCGCCTGCACCTCCGATCCGGCAATCGACAGGGCCAGCACGGCCCCAGCTGCTGCAATGAGGAACTTCTTCACGTTACCTCCACGTAAGGGGAACAAGGGGTAGACTGCACGAACGCGCCGCCGTTAACGACGCAGCGCACGAACGAAACGTTGGCCGCGGGAGCGCGGTGGCTCACGGCGCGTAGTGCTCGCGCCAATGCTGCACCCGCGCCAGGACGTCCTCCACTGAGATGCGCGGCATGCGCCCCGGGCGATTCTCCATGCTGATCGGGTAGTCTTCGCCCGGGTCGCCGTACGCATCCACGATGAGGTCGTGAAAGCGTCGGTATGGCCCGGTGCGCTTGGGGTTGGTATAGCCGATCAGGGAGACCACGGGTCGGTTGAGGGCGACCGCCATGTGCAAGGGACCGGTGTCGGGCGCGATCACCAGGCGGGACCCATCGAGGATCGAGACGAGCCGGCGCAACCCGCTGCCGAGCGCGCTCACCGGGGGATGCGATGCCGCGGCCATGATGGCGGACTCGGCGGCCAGCTCCCGTGGCGACCGTCCACCGACCAGGACGGGTTGCAGGCCGAAGTCGGTCCAGAGGGCGTCGCACACGCGGGCCCATCGTTCCGGCAGCCAGTCCTTCTCCGGCTTGCTGGTGGCGATCACCAGCGCGGCATAGGGTCGGCCGACGGAGGCCACGAACTCCTGCTGCCAGGCGCGCTCGTGGTCCCACGGCCCGAGGTTCCAGGTCGGCGGCTCGGTGGCGATGCCTAACGCGTGGAGGAACTC
>JAEUJL010000082.1 GCA_016794835.1 Gemmatimonadota bacterium
GTTCCGGATGACGCGGTACCTCTCGGCGGTGGACCTGGTGCAGGGGGATCGGCTGCGTCGCCGCTTTGCCGTGGAAGTGGCCAAGCTGTTCGAGCAGGTGGATGTGTTGCTTGTCCCGTCGCTGCGCGACGAGGCGCTGACGGTCACGAACTTCACCGGCCAGCCCTCGTTGACCGTGCGCACCGGCTTTGTGGAGGTCCGGGAGGCGCGCAGCGATTGGGCGCCCGACCCGGCCAATCCGCTGCCGACCTTTGATCCCCCGCGTCGGGTGCCGCATGGGGTGACGGTGATCGGGCGTCTGTTCGACGAGGGGACAGTGGCGCGCGTGGGGTTGGCGCTGGAGCGTGCGGCGGGGGTCGCCAAGGAGCGGCCGGCGGGATTCGACGCGCCGTGATCGCAGGCGGCGACTATCGAGCCGGGGTTGCCCTCGGCAGGTTGACCCACGGGCACCGCGCGGTGCCCACATGATATCGGGTGATGAAGGTGGCGGCATCTCCCGATGACGTTTCGCCGCCCTGGAGTACCACCAGCGTATCGCCGGAGAACGCCACCGCCGGCAGGGGATCTGGCAAGGCGGGGATCGACATGTCAACGCATGCACGGCGGCGGGCGACGTCGAGGACGGTAAGCCGCATGGTGCCGACGAAGTTGGTGCCCTTCTCCAGCTGCCCGTCCATCGTCACGAAGCCGAGTATGCCCTGACCGAGGCGTTGCAGAGCGACGACGAGGGACCGGTCGTATGCGATGGGCCCTGCCTTCTCCGGGTTGCGGAGCATCTCCTGAAAGAGTTCGGGGCGTACGCCGCGCCGCTCCCGCAACGGAATCGTGGTCACGTCCGCAGACCCAAGGCCTCGCTTCCAGTGATACAGGGCATTCTCGACCTCGAACACCGCATAGGTGTCGTCGCCGTCGTCGGCGGACGTCACGACCCCGAATCCGCCGACGAGTGGGGGAGCCGCGCGAAAGGCCGATGGGACAACTCCCGCACTGCCGAGGCGCGTGCCATCGGGCGCAAGGAAGTGGAGCGGAGGTTCGGAGGCGTCGGCGGAGAGGACACCGACGGTGAGTCCGCCTCGATCGTATCGCAGCTGCGGGAACCAACCTTTGAGCGGGAAGGTGGCTCGCACGTCGAGGGTGCGAAGGTCCCAGGTCACCACACGCTGGTTCCCCGCATCCCACACACTCAGCAGCGAGTCACCAGCGATGGCCACGGACGAAGGACGGCGCAATTCACCAGGCCCGGCGCCATTGCGACCGATCCGTCGCACCAGGCGCCCATTCGCTTGCAGCTCAATGATACGCGCCTCACGCGAGTCGGCCACGAAGTAGTGGCCCCGTGGGCCGACGACCAGTCGTGTCGGCCGGGTGAGCAGGAAGGTATCCGACTCCGCAACACGCACGGAGTCGATGAGCCGCAGCATCGAAGGGCGGGGTTGCCCGGCGAGCGGGCGACCAAGGGCCATGAGGCCGACGACACAAGCGAGGAGTCGTTGCGACATGAGGCAGGCGGGCGGTTGTCCACCATTCTGTGGCACGACGCCGGCGACCGCATCCAACTGCGGATTACGTTTGGGTGAAAATCACGGCGCCGCTCTGAGCCTCTGGGTTCAGTCACGCGTGCCGCCGTGTCATGGGCTTGCCGAGGCCCGGGGGCGTGGTGTCGTTTCCCAGCGGGTCAGAGAACGATCACGCAGCGACCCGAGTCGCTGGAAGCGTGGCGGCGGGCTGTCGCGCACCGGGATCTGACTACAGCTTAGGCGCTTGCGATTCCACCGGACGCCCATGCGAGCACCGTGTCTTGCCTTCTGCACCGCCCTCTGCCTCGGCATCGCCCCGGGGATGGCGGTCGCGCAGCCGCCGAGCGTCGCCACGTCCGATGTCTTCCAGCGTTACGCGGACCGCGTCGTCAAGATCCAGGTGGTGGAGACCGGGTCGGCCGCGAAATCCGGGATCGGCTCTGGATTCTTTGTCAGCGCCGACGGCCAGCTGGTGACGAACTACCATGTCATCGCCGAGTTGATCCAGTCCCCCGGTCGCTATCGGGCCGAGTACCTCGACGCGCAGGGACAGACGCATGCCGCCGAGGTCCTTGGCGTGGACGTCATCAGCGACCTCGCGGTGCTCTCCACGACGTCGCGACCGGGGCGCTTCTTCGAGATCGGGACGGGCGCCGTG
>JAEUJL010000087.1 GCA_016794835.1 Gemmatimonadota bacterium
GCAGCTGTACGATGAGGCCGACGTCTACCTGAACAGCCCGGACATCGACAACATGCCCCTCTCCCTGATCGAGGCGTCGGCCGCCGGGCTCCCGGTGGTGACCACTGATGCCGGGGGCATTCCATGGATGGTGACGCCGGAGGTGACCGGGGTCCTCGTCCCGCGCGGGGACCACGAGGCCCTGGCGGCCGCGGCCCTGCGCGTCGTGCGCGAACCGGGATTCGGGGCCGCGCTCGCCGCCCGGGCGCGCGCGCATTGCCTGGCCACCTACACGTGGGAAGCAACCGGGCGCGCGTGGCGGGCCCTGTATGTCGGGCTCATGGACGCCCCACCGGTCGAGGCACATGCCGCAGCCTGACCCGACGCCGGCCCCACGCTGGACCTGGCAGTGGCTGCTCCTCGCGGGCGCGGCCGCGCTGGTCATGGAGGTCGTGACCCGTGTCGAGGACCGGATCGCCGCCGACATCCCCGTGCTCTCCCGCGTGGCGGGGCCCGCCGACCTGATCTGGCTGGACTCGATCGGGGCCCGCGGTCGGCCCAACGCGCGGTACCGCCAGTGGGCCCTGAATGAACGCGGCCTCCGCAGCCCGAGTGTGGCCATCCCACGACCGGCCGCCACGCCGAGGATCGCCGTCGTGGGGGCTTCGGAAACGTTCGGGCTGTACGAGTCCGCCGGGCGCGAGTACCCGCGCCAGCTGCAGGACTCGCTCACCCAGGCGGGGTGTCGCAACATCGAGGTCGTCAATGCGGCCCTGCCAGGGATGGCCCTACCATCCATGAACCCGGTGATCGACCGGGTGGTGCGCGAGCTGCAACCCACGCATCTCCTGCTGTACCCGTCCCCGGCGTTCTACCTCAATCGCCAGTCGCCGTCCGCCACGCGTGGCTCGACGGACGGAGACTCGACGCTCCCGTGGACGCGCGCGTTGGCCTGGCGATCGAAGGAGCGCCTGGTCTCGCAGGTGAAGGGGCTGCTCCCCGACGCGGTCATGACCGGGGTCCGGCGCGCCTTGCTCATGCGCCGCCGTGAACGCTTCATCGTCCGCACCCTCCCCAGGGAGCGCCTCCAACTCCTGGAGGATGACCTGCGAACGACGATCGGGGTCGCGCGGTCGCTGGGCGTGCCGGTTACCCTGGTCGGTCACGTGAATGCGACGATGGCGCCGGGGTTCCGCGATGCCGGGCTGCTGACCGCCTGGGAATACCAGTTCCCGGGAGTGACAGGCGACGTGCTCGTGGAGTTCCATCGCGCGGCGCGTGACGTCGCGGTTCGGGTGGCTGGCGACTCTGCCGTGTCGTACGTCGACCTCGCGCCCGCATTCAGCGGCGATTGGAGCGGCAACTTCGCGGATTTCGTGCACTTCACCGATGTGGGAGCGGCCCGGGTGGCACATCACCTCGCGGGGGCATTGGCGCCGAGTGTCTGCGGCCGGGAGCCGGGCGCATGACCACGCCACCGACGCCACCGCGCGGCGCGATCGCCAGCCTGGTCGAGCAGGTGCGCGAACGCATCGGTGGTGAAGGCGTGACGGGGAGCGCGTTCCGTTCCTTCATGGTGAACGTCGGGGGAGCGGGCATCTCGTTCATCGGGCAGGTGATCCTGGCCCGTGCCCTCGGACAGGAGGGATTCGGGGTCTATCTCCTGGCCCTCGCCTGCATGAACGCCGCGTCGGTCCTGGCGAAGATGGAGCTCGACGGGACGTCGACGCGGTTCCTCGCGGGGTACATCGGGGCGGAGCAATGGAGCCATGCGCGGGGATACGCGACGTGGAGTCGACGGGTGGTGCGCTGGACGTCCATGGGGGTCGCGGCGATCGGGGTCGCGATTGCGTGGGTATGGCGCGCGGAGTTCGCCGCCAAGCATGAGGCCCTGCCGGCCGCGCTGATGGTTGTGGCGGGCCTGCTGGTGATGAACGCGCAGATGCTGCTCAACTCCAGCTACCTGCAGGCCCTCAAGCGGTACGTGCAGTCCCAGGTGCCGGGGCTGGTGCTGCGTCCGGCGCTGCTGGCCGCGACGGTGGGCGCGTGGCTCCTGCTGGGA
>JAEUJL010000118.1 GCA_016794835.1 Gemmatimonadota bacterium
GTCTTCCAGAACTTTCGTGCGGTCTTTCGCTACAATGCCGCCGAGTCCTATGCGCTGGCCATCGTGCATCTCGCCGATCGCATCCGCGGACAGGGGCCACTCACGACGCCGTGGCCCACCGACGACCTCGGCCTGTCACGAGCCAACCGACGCGAGTTGCAATCCCTGCTTGGGGCTCGCGGGCACGCGGTGGGGAACCCGACGGCGGTGCTCACTCCGTCGGTGATCGCCGCCGTGCGGGTGGAGCAGGCGCGGCTCGGGCACCAGGTGACGGGGCGGCCGGGACAGCGGTTGCTGGGGGAACTGCGGGGAGGGCGATAGGGGCGCGGGACGCGGGACGCGGGGCGCGGGATGCGGGGCGCGGGGGCGCGGGGATCAGGGGTTCGGGGCGAGGACCTGCAACTGGCGGCGCGCCAGCTCGAGTTCGCGGCTGAACACGCTGTCGGCGTCGGCCCGACGCGCGAGATAGCGTTGCAAGGCCGAACGTGCCGCGGCGGAATCCGCCCGCGCGGCGGCGATCACCGCCTCGAGGCGATCATAGGCCGCGAGGTAGCGCGGCCAGCCACGGCCCGCAGGCCGTCGTTGGATCAGGCGCCAGGCCGCGTCATGTTCGCCGAGTTCGTGGCGCACACGCGCGAGCGCCAGGGTGGCGTACTGACGCAGGTCGCCGGCCGCGGGACCGGCGAGGGCGAGGTGCTCCACGCCCTGGAGCGCGACCAGCGGCGCGCGTCCGGCCGCGCGCTCCCGGATGGCGGCCACCAATGCGGCACAGGCCGGACCGCTCACGGCAGCGGCCAGGGTCCCGGGGCCGAGGGTGTCGCGCTGCAGCTGGGCGAGGCCGCCGGAGGCCGCGGGTTGCCGCTCCCAGGCGCGCCACTGTTCGGTGACGCATCGGTCCGCAACAGCTTCGCGTCGTTGGTCCGCCGTGGTCGCCGGCGTCCGCAGCCGGGCCTCGACGAGCGCGACGAGCTCCCGCACCCCGGCCGTGTCCGCCCCCCCATAGAGGGCGTCCAGGATCGCGAGCCGCTCGCCCGCACCAAAGGCGGCCAGCTGGTCCAGGCGCACCACCGCCGCTCGCACCCGCGTCGCGTCGCCGCGATCGAGCGCGGTGGCATGTGCCGAGGCGGCGGCATCCCGCCGAGCCCAACTGCCGAGTGCAGCGTTGGTGCGATGGTCGACGAGGCGCTCGAGGTCGCTCGCGTACCCGCCATCACGGAGGAGGGCGGCGGCGACCGCGCGAACCTCACCGTCCGCCGCCTCGCCGAGCGTGCTGCGCAGGCGCGAGAGACTTTCGGCGTTGCCCGCGCGGAGCGCCTCTCGCCATCGCGCCACGAGCACCGGCTCCGCGGGAAGTGCGTCCGACGCGTCTGGCGCCGCGGCCAGGATGGTGGTCACGGCGGGATCGGTGGAGTCTATGGCCCACGCGCGGGCGAGCGCCTTCGCAGCCCGTCCACGGGCATCGTCAATGCCAGCCGCCACACCATCCGCGAGATAGCGACGACCGACCTCCACCCACCACTCGGCCCGCTCCCCGCCCCGTGCAACCTCCTCCCATCCGGCGAAGAACTCCTCGGCGCTCGGTGGCACCGGGTAGCGCCCGGGACGCAGGGCGAGGGTGAGGGCGCGTTCGGTCGCCGGCAGGTCGGCCACGCGGCCCGCGAGATGCTGCAGCGCGAGTTCGCGTATGACGACGTCGTCGAGCCAGTCAGCCGCGAGGGCGAGGTGCACGGCAGCGACATGAAAGGTGCTGTCGGCCGCGAGGGCGGCGGCGAACGCGCGGCGGGCGTCGTTCCACCGCCCTTGGCGGTAGGCCGCACGCCCGTCCAGCCAGGCCCGCAGGACGCGCGGCGCCAGCTCCCGCGGCCCCACCGCCGTGAGGGACCCGTGGGCCGCGGCCACGAGTTGCGTTGCGGCGCGGCGCACCATGGGGGCGAGGGAGTCGAGCGGTCCGCTGACCGTGACCATGGCGAGGGCGGTGGCGCTGGCGTCATGGAGGTGCGCCCGCAACACCACCCGCTGGCTCGTCCCCACGATGGTGCCCGTGACGAGCCGATCGGCACCTAACGATGCAGCGATCCCGCGCAGGGAGTCGACCGGCGGGGCCGGGGACGTGGCCGGCCATCGCGTCGTGACCTCGTCGGCCCCAACCATGGGCAGCGTGTCACGCTCGGCCAGGGCGAAGCCGAGCAGGTCGACCACCCCCGTGCGCAGGAACTCGAGGTCCGGCGCGGCACCGACCGTGGCAAACGGCAGCACCGCCACCCGCGGGGGCGGCGCTTCCGGGATGATGTGTTCGGTCCCGTAGTGCGCGAGGGCGAGGAGCACCGCGACCGTGGAGACGGCCACCGCGCTCGCCTGCCTGACGAGTCGCCAGGGGACGCGCCGGCTGGCCTGCCGGGTACGACGTCGCAGCTCGCGGAACGCGGCCGTGAGGGTCACGCGAAGGGCGACCGGCGGCGGCGCGGGGGCCGCGTCGTGCGTCGTACGCTGCACAGTGGCCACGGGCTGGGCCCGCTGTGCCTCCTGCAACTCGACGGCGAGTTGCGCGACCCGTGGGTCCGGGTCCAATTCGAGTTCCTGCCGGACCAGTTCACCATAGACGCGCGCGTGCTGGATGGCACTCGGGAGGTCGCCGGCCGCGGCCAAGGCGCGCATGAGGGCCATCGCGCCCATGGCATCGAGGGGATCGAGCTCCACGCGTCGCCGACGCAGCTCCACACAACGACCCGTGTCGGAGGCGGATTCCGCCATGCGGTCGAGCGCGAGCACCAGGGTGCGCTGCAGGTCGCGCCGCTCCTCCTCCAGCCAGCGTTCGAAGCCCGACGCCCCGGGAACGGTCATCCCATCGAGGAGCTGCCCGCGCCCCAGCTGCAGGAGCGCGTCGGCATGGCCGGCGAGGATGGCCGCCCGGAGTTCGCCGATGTCCGTGGTCGCGATCTGTTCGTTGAGGGCGAGGCGCTCGTTCCCCTGGACCAGCTCGTCAATCCCGAGGGAGCGACGCAGGGAATAGACCGACTGCGCGAGCGCGTGCCTGGCCTTCTCCTCGTCCGTGTCACCCCACAAGAGGGAGACCAGACGCTCGCGGGCCACCCCGCGGCTCCCCGCCACCGCGAGGACGCCCACGAGCGCGGCCAGCTTGCGCGGGAGTCGCTCTTCCCGTGCCAGCCCACCGGTCTCGATCCGGAAGCCGCCAAGTACAGCAATACGAACGAGTTGCGTCACCTGATCCTTTCGTGATCCTGCGCTGAGTGGCCAGGACGATCATGACCTTGCGACACCGTGGTCGCGTTCCGGTTCCCTCACCGAAACGATGATGATGATCTCCCGCCTGATCCTGTCCGACGTCGACGGCACCCTCCTCGACGACCGCTCGCAGCCCCCTGTGGGATGGGAGCGATTCGTTGCGTCTCTTGATGCGACCGACCTCTTCACTCTCGCGTCCAGCCGCACCATCCCGGAATTGCTTTCCATACAGGCAACGCTCGGTGTCCAGGGCCCGCTGATCGCCGAGAACGGCTCCATGGTCGTGCTCGGCATGGACTGGCCTGGCGTGCTGGCGGGCCGCATGGAGCAGGTGGATGGCGATCTCGTCCGCGTGGTGGCGCTCGGGTCCCGGCGGTCGCCGGTTCTTGCCATGATGCGCGAGGTGGCTGCCGCGTGCAACCTCGACATCGAATACACGAAAGACGCCGGACTCGAGGTTGGCCCCCACGAGGGACGAGGCCGCCTCATCGTGCTGGACGACGCGCCGTCCCGGCAGCGATCCGTGCTGGTCCAGGTCTCCGCGACGCGCCGGCAGCGCGAGGTGCTGCACACCACGCTTGGCGGCAGTGCCCTCTCCATGGTGTCCGGCGGGCGATGGCAGGTCATCCAATGCGGCAGCCACAAGGGGATCGCGGCGAGCGTGCTTCGGAACATGCTGCACGCGCAGCGGTGCCGTCCGCAGGTCATTGCGGTGGGAGACCACGCGAACGACCGCCCGATGCTGGAGATGGCGGATGTGCGCATAGCGGTACGCCGACCTGACGGGAGTGTGCATCCCGCCCTGGTGGGTATCCCCAACCTCCAGGTGCCGGAAGGTCGTGGTCCGGACGCCTGGGAGGAGATCGCCACGCTGCTCGACGCCCAGGAGGTGTTTCATGCCTGACCACCGATGGACCATCTCGATCCTCACCATCCCCGGGCGCGAGGAGTGGCTGGGACGACTCGTCGAGTCGTTGATGGCCGCACGGGTGGACCGGCGCGCCCGGCTGGGGATCGTCTTCAACCGCGACGTGCGCGAAGATCCGGCCGAGGTGGAGCGCCAGCTGCGACGCACCTGCGGACGGGCACCGATCGACGTGAGCTTCAACATGACGGCGCCGACGATCGCGTCCGGCCGTCAAGCACAGCTTAACGCGTGCCGCACGGAGCGCATCGCCTTTGTGGACGACGATGTCACGGTCCACGGCGACCTGCTCGACGCCCTCGACGACGCACTGGCCCGTGCCCCGCTTGCGCTGGTGGGCATCCCCTCCTTCGTGAACGACACCGCCGTCCCCTTCAAGCCGCGGGACACGACCCCGGGGGTCACCCGCGGGGACGTGCGCTACATGACCGTCCAGGGGATGCTGGCGGCCGGGTATCGACGGCTGCTGCTGGACGTTGGAGGATTCAACCAGCGCCGCCGCTTCTGGGGGGAGTGGACCGAGCTCAACCTGCGGCTGTGGCGCCTGGGCTATCCCACCGGGTACGTGATGGACGGCCCCTACCTGCGACACTGGGAGCGCGCCCCGGACTCCCCCACGCGCAACCGCGCCGGGCGCGAGATGGACATCCTCTGGGGATTGATCTGCACCGCCCTGGAGTTCGACGCGGACACGATCACCGACGACACGGCGTCGTTCTGGAAGCTGGTCGAGCAGCGGTACCTGGCGTACGCGTTTGGCCCGGCACTGAACCCCCAGGTACTGCTCTCGGCCACGCTCCAACTTGCGCCCCAACTGTCCGCAGAGTGGGCGCAGATCATGGCCTGCCGCGACCTGCGCCGGCGCGATCCGTTCCCGTTCGCCCCGTTCCAGGTGATGACGGAAGGGGACGTCGCGGAAGTGTGCGCGCGCGCGGAAGAGCAGCTGGGGGCGTACCGAGGGGCCGCGACGGTTGGCTCGATGGCCAGTGTACGATGGCGCGACAGGGTACGGCGGGGGGTGCAGCGACTGAGGACGGCCTGACGGGGAGCGAGCCGTGAAATAAGGGCGAAGCACGGGGAGCACGAGCAGCACGGGGAGCACGAGTTCCGTGCCTCACGTCCTGCCCGTGCCTCCCGTGCTCCCCGTACTGCGCGTACCGCCCGTGCTGCCCGTGCCGCGCCCTGGCAAGTTCGCTCCTTCGCGCTCTGCGCCTGTCAGCTTACGGTAGCGTCGTCGTATTCCGGCGCGCCTGCTCCAACCGCACCCCGGCCGTCTCGCGCACGCCCATGTATACGATCCCGCCCTTGCCGAAGCCGGCGATCACCCGACCCGCCGGGAGCGAGACGCGGTCGACAAGCTTGCCGTTGCTGTCGATCACATCGTAGATGGGCCCGCCGTTGACCATGATCGACGTCCGCACCCAGACATTCCCGTCCATGTCGGCGCGGGCGGCGCCGGTGTTGAACGGCGGCGCGTAGTCCGGAAGCTCGTTAGGCGGCACGAGCTTGATCGGGGGCATCTGGAAGTTCATCCCGCCGGCCGGGCCCGCCTCGTTGCGTCCGCGGGGGGCCTCGGCCATCGCGGCACCACCTGGGCGCCCCTCGAACCGCATGGTCACCATCGGGGCCCCCACCATCGCGGCCCCTTCCTGGATGGCACGCGGCATCTGGCCGGGGTTGTCGCGCATCTGCCGCTGGGCTTCCTCGCGCATCTTGTTCATGACGACTTGCGCCGAGTCGACAAAGGCCGCCTTGGCCGAATCATTAAGGTGCCGCCACTCGAACGGGAGGCGCTCGGTGGAGGCCTTGGAGCCGTCCGCCTTCGTCCAGTCGATGTGGTAGTCGATCCCGCGGATCAGGGCGACCGATCCGTCGGCGAGGACGGCCCAGTCATCCACCTGCGGCAGCGGGTGCACGATCGGGGCGACCATCATCCGGCCGGAGGTGTCGGTCGTCATCTCGAGCTTGGTCTTCGGCACCTTGACGAAGCCAAGGGTGTCGAGCTTGCGCGTCGCCATCTCGACCCGCACGACCGCGTTGGAGTCCGGGAAGTCCGGCATGCGGAAGCCGGCCGGCATGCCGCCGGGCCCGCGCGCGCCGCCACCGCCGCCTTCCGCCCGGAACTCGACGCGCTGCCCACCGCCAGCCCCTGGGCCCCCGGGACCGCCCGGGCCGCCCATCCGCAGCTGCGGCGGGGCGCGGTAGACCAATCGTCCCTGGCCGTCAAAACCGGGAAAGCCGCCGTTGCCAGCGACGAGCGCCTGCGCTTCGTTGGGACGTGGGACTGACATGACGCGGCCGAGCTTCCCGGCCGGGTCGATCACCATCATGGTGAGCGCCTGGGGATCGACGAACAGCGTGGAGTCCCCCCGATACGGGATGAGCCCGCCGAAACGCCCCGAGTAGGCGTTGCCGGTCGCCGGCGTGGTGTCCGCGACGACGGTGAACGTCTGCAGGTCCTTCTCGAACAGGAGGACCCGGCGCCCAATGGCGTCGTTGACCAGGACACGCCCATCCGGGAGTCCGCGTGCCTGCGAGACGGCGCCGAGGATCTCGCCGGCCTTGGCGTCGGCCGCGGCGATGGCGCGCGGCGCGGGAGGTTTGGGGGTCTGTGCGCCCAGCACGAGCGGCGCGATGCAGGCGAGCGTTATGGCGACCTTCATGAGAGTCCTCGGTTGTGAATGCAACGGCGAAGGCACGGCGGAACGACGAAGCACGAGCGGTACGAGCAGCACGCGCAGTACGGGCGGCACGTGCTCAGATAGACTGAATAGCCTACTGACGGATGATCACCTGCTGGCCACCGCCACCCCCGCCGCCGCCCATGAAGATCGGGCCGCCGCCGGGGAAGCCACCGCCACCACCGGCGCCCGCGGTGCCCGAGCGGATCGACGCGAGGTACCGCGTGTCCAGGTAGCTCGCCACGAGCGGGGGCAGCTTGCGCCGTTGGTCGGCCGTCAGCAACCCGCGCACGTCCCGCGCCACCTTCATCAACAGGTCCACGGTCGCCCGCCGGCCCTGGCGATACGTGCTGTACGCCTCGTCCGAATCGTAGCGATCGGGGAGCGACGACAACGACTTCGCGATCGGGGTCCAGATGCTGTCCGTGCGCACCAGGTACCAGCGGTTCAACGTGGCGAGCGAGTCGGCCTGCGGGACGGTCAACTCCAGCGTGTCCACCTGGCGCAGGATCGTCGCAATCGGGTTCACGAATCCACCCGAGCCATAGATCGCCTTGAGCATCGCCTCGGGGATCTTGTTGCCCTCGACGCTGCGCCCGAGGTTGAGCTGCTGCGTCAACGACTGGCGCTCACGCGTGGGCCCCACGTCGAAGCGCAGCATCGCCGTCACGGTCACCGGGGCACGGAAGGCGGTGAATCGCGGATCGGTGGCGCCAAAGCGCTGGTTGACGTCGTAGATGTAGCGATTGTTCGTGCGATCGAAGCCACGCACCACCAGGAGCGCCGGGTCAGGGTTGGGGTTCTGGCCCCAGCCCTTGAGCTTGTCGCCGTTCACGATCATGTCCGCCGCGCCGAGCGGGTTGGAAACGTTGAACGACAACGTCGCCCGCTGCGGCATGCGCACCTTGATCGGGTTGAACGAGACGGAGAGGTTCGCGGTGTGCGTCCAGGGCCCCTGGCACGAGTTGCGACGGGCAATCGTCCCGGCCTGCGACCGCAGGCAGTCGCGCACCCGGCCGCTCGCGGTCTCCATCAACGATTGCACCCCCGTGGCGGGCGCCGACGAGCTCGGGTTCACCACCGACGGGATGAACGCGCGATCGTTGGAGTAGCCGTCACCATTCACGTCACCCGTGACCAGCGGGGTGAACGGCAGGCCGGCGCGCACGTTGCCGAACCAGTTGATGCGGATCAGGTCGAACGCATTCCAGTAGAGCGAATACTGCACCTGGTGCCGCGAGTCGAAGTTGCTGCGTGCCCACTCCACGGCGTGCGGATCACCGGCCGTGTTGTTGCCAAAGCCGCGCACGCGCTCCCGCACGTTGGAGTAGACGTACGTGAGGCTCCAGTTGTATCGCGTGTTGAAGGTGAACGGCGAGATGCTCGCCCGGAGCTGCCGGCTCTCGGAGCGCAGGTCGGAGAGCGACTGGGTCACCCGGTTGAACGCCTGGGCCACGCGGGCATCGCGGGCGGCGATCAACCCGGTATTCGGGTCGATGCTGGTGGGTGAGACAAACACCGGCCGGCCACCCTCGGCGGCGATCGCAAAACGCTGGACCGGGTTGAAGTTGAGGTCGACGAATCCCTGCTGGTTGAGGTTCAGGGAATACGTGCCCTCGAACGAGCCATTGAAGCGATTGCCGAGGATCGCGCCGCTCCAGCTGAGGTTCGAGCGCAACGACCGGGGGGCCCGGAAGTTCGGATCGAACATGGAGACGTTGGGCGCCCCACTGGCGAAGACAGTCCCCGTGGTCCCGTCGGCGCACTCCACCGGGATCTGCGACTGGTCGGAGAGATAGCGCGACCACTGGGGGTTGGGGACCGCGAGCCCGGCACAGTTGAGCAGCTGCACCCCGTCGGCCAGCCCCGTGTTGTTGAGCGCGCCCGCGATCGACTGGGTCCCCGGCGTGCCCTGGAAGATCCCGACCCCGCCGCGCACCACCGCCCGGGGACCGCGGAACGCCCCTTCAAACCCGCCGATCTGCGGCGCCTGGCCATACGACCACGAGAAGCCCACACGCGGCGAGACATACAGCCCGTTAGGCACCTCGTCGTTGCGCACGCCAAAGGCCTGCTCCACGGCGGTGTTGCGCTCGGGCGACGTCCCGAAGGCGTTCCCGTCGACACGGATGCCGTACTGCAGCTGGAAGCGTTGCGTCGCCCGATAGGAGTCACCCAGGGCCAGCGCGCCCGTCACCTGGTTCCCGGAGCGAATGCGACGCTCGAGCTGGCGGAAGTACGATCCGGCACGGCCGGCCTCGAGGTCGCCGAGCGAGTTGAAGAAGAAGCTGCCGAGGAGGTTGTTGGACTGGTCGACCTCGAAGGCGTCACGCCGCAGCTCGGTCGAGAGCTTGAGGCGGTGCTTGTTGTTGGCGCTGAACCACGACAGGAGGTTCGTGAAGTTGAACCCGGTGGTGGTCGAGGCGTTGTCGAGGAACGGGCTCCCCCCAAACTGGACGGTGCGCACCCCGTTGGTGCCGTCGCCCAGCTGCGAGTTGATCCGCACGCTCCCGCTCGGCAGGTCGAGGAAGGGGTTGCCGTCGCTCCGGTTCATATTGACGGACACCGCCGTCTCGCTCAAGGCGCCGAAGCCGAAGTAGGTCGAGTGGCGTCCCTGCAACCCGGCGTTGAAGGTGGTGCGCCGCCCGGTGTGCGCGGGCAACTCGGTCACCTGCCCGCCCACGGGATTGAAGCGATTCCATGACGCGTTGCCGCCGATCGAGTAGGCCGAGCCGGCCCGCGAGGACGGCGGCGAGAAGTCGAGTCCCCCGAAGAGCGAGCCCTGGTCCGACAGCCGGTCCGACGGAATCCCGCCCATCGTGGCCGGGACCGACAGCCGACCAAGGATCGACATCAACCGCGCCACCGAGTCGGCCGACAGGCCAGAGGCCTGCAACCCGACGGGATCGGTGTTCAACAGGGTCTGCAGGTCGCTGGAGCGACGCCCCAGCTGGTACGCCATGTTATAAAAGGCGGCGTTCAGGCGGAGGGGCCCCGAGACGAGCCCGCCCAACGAGGCGTTGGAATACTGCTGGCCCAGGGCCGACGCCGCCGCATCGGTCCACTGCAACGCCGGCGAGTCGAGGTTGAGCGAGTTCGTGCGGAGGATGAAGTTGGTCCCCGAGCGGGTGCGCAGGTTGAGGTTCCCACCCGAAAAGCCACCACGCGAGACATCGTAGGGTGACGAGTTGAGCGACGCCGAGACCATGGCGTCGCGCGGGAGGTCGGCCCCGCCGAAGTTCTGGCCGTTGAGCGTCGTGCTGTTCTGGTCCGCCGCGAGTCCCAAAACGGAAAAGCCGGAAGGATCCCCATCGGCCCCGGGCACGTAGAGCACCCCGGGCGTGGCGGCGGCCATGGCCGCCAGGTCTCCCTGCTGGCCCGCCGCGAGGTTGTTCGGGTTCACCACACGCTCGGTCCCGGCCACGTCCTGCGCCTGCTCATTGCGCGTGACCCGGTTCCGGTCCGCGGTCACCCGGACTTCGCCCAATTGCTGGGTCGTCCGCTGCAACTGGGCGTCCGCCACGAGGATCTCCTCGTCGGCAATGCGCTTGACCTCAAAGCGCCGCGGCGCGAATCCCAGCGACCGGAACGAGACGAAGTAGTCGCCGTCGCCCCCCGGGAAGGTGATCATGAACCGCCCGTTCCGGTCCGTGCGCCCATTCCGGGATACCGCCCCGGAGAGCGTCGTCACGGTGACCTCGACCCCTTCGAGCGGCTGCCGCTCGGGTCCGGTGACCCGGCCTCGGATCACGTCCACGCTCTGGGCGGCAACCGGTGACCCGAGGGTCGCAACTACCGCAAGGGGCAGGACGAGCGTAAGTAATGTATTGACAACACGTTGCACGACCCTTCGGGGCCGGAGCGCAGACGAAGGCACAAAGATTCGGTTTTGTGGGGGTTTCCGGATCAACTTCCTGACTGCTATTGACGCGCTCCTTCGGGCGGACGTTAGACCCCGGGCCCCGGTGAAGGGATTCCTGCGGAGTACAACGGATGGGGGCCGGCGATGGTTTGACCGCGAGTCAGGGGAATTACCTTGTGCCCGTGCCCGCCCAGCCCATTCAACTCGGCAACTTCCTGGGACTTCACGCCCCCGGGGCGCCGGACCGAGTCCCGGTCCTCTGCGTCCACGGGGCCTTCAGTTGTCCCGAGCAGCTCCGCCCGCTGGTCGAGTCGTTTGGCAGCGCCGGGATCCCGGCCTATGCCTTCCCGCTGCGCGGACACGGTCCGGACGACCGCGTGGATGGGGCGCGGATCGCCGACTATGTAATGGATGTGCTGGCGATGATCCGCCAGCTGGGCGCCCCGCCGATCCTGCTGGGGCACTCGATGGGTGGCCTCGTGGTCCTGAAGGTGGCCGAGACCGGGAACTGCCGCGGCGCGCTCCTGGTGGCGGCCGCTCCGCCGGCGGCCGTGCGGCCGACGACGGCGTCGCTCCCGGTGTTCGTGAAGCTGCTCCCGCGGATCCTCCTGGGCGCGACAGTCACCCCGCCGCGGGAGGACCTCCGGCGGATCTCGCTGCGCCAGGTCGATCCCGCCGTGCAACAGCGAATCCTCGACACCTTCGTGCCGGAGTCCGGTGCGGCCTTGCGGGACATCATGCTCGGGGCGGTGACGGTCGACCCGCTCAAGGTGCGGGTGCCCCTGCTTTCGCTGATTGGTGCCAGGGACCGCCTCGTCCCCGCGGGGCAGATGCGGGCCGCGGCGCGCCGCTACGGCGCCACGGTGCGCGAGTATGCGGAGGGCGGCCATTCATTGTTTGTCGAGCCGCAGGGCGAGCAGGTGAAGCGCGACATGATCGCCTGGGTGTCGCAGCTCGGCTGAGCGCGCGCTCAGCCGATCACGGTCGACACGTACTGCACGTCGAGGAACTCGTGCAGGCCCCAGTGCCCGCCCTCGCGCCCGAGGCCGGAGTTCTTCACCCCGCCAAAGGGGGCCTGTGGCGTGGCCGGCACACCATCGTTGATCCCGACGATGCCGTACGCCAGCGATTCGGCCATGCGATAGGCGCGCCCGAGGTCGCGCGTCCACACATAGGCCGCGAGCCCCACCGGGACGTTGTTGGCGGCGCGGATCACCTCGGCTTCGTCCGTGTAGGCCATGATCGGCGCGACCGGGCCAAAGGTCTCCTCCTCGAGGATCTTCATCCCGCCACGCACCCCGGTGAGGACCGTCGGGGCGTAGGAGGACCCGCCCGGCGACGCGCCCCCGGCCAGGACGCGCGCGCCTCCCGACCGGGCGTCGGCCACATGTTCCTCCACCTTGGCCAGCGCCTCCCCGTTCACCAGCGGGCCGATCTGGGTCGCCGGGTCGAGCGGGTCGCCGACGCGCAGCCCCTGCACCGCCAGCAGGAAGCGGGCGACGAAGGCGTCGTGGATGTCCGCATGGACGTAGATCCGGTTGGCGCACACGCACGTTTGTCCCGCATTGCGGAACTTCGAGGCCACGACCTGGGTGACCGCGGCATCGACATCGGCGTCCGCGCACACGATGAACGGCGCATGGCCCCCCAGCTCGAGCGAGAGGCGCTTCATCGTCGTGGCGCCCTGTGCATAGAGCCGCATCCCCACCTCCGTGCTCCCCGTGAAGGTGAGCTTCCGGATGCGCGGATCGTGGATCAGCACCTGTGAGACGGGGATGGGATCCAGGCACGGCAACACCTGGAGGGTGCCGGCCGGCCCCCCGGCCGCGAGCCAGAGCTCTGCCAGGCGCAACGCACTCAGCGGCGTGGCCTCGGCCGGCTTGAGGATGACGGTGCAGCCCGCCGCGAGCGCGGGGGCCACCTTTCGCGTCACCATCGCGGCCGGGAAGTTCCACGGGGTGATCGCGTAGACCGGCCCCACCGGCTTGAGGTTGGTGTGCAGCCGCTTGTGCGCGAACTGGCTCGGGATCGTCTCGCCGTGGATGCGCTTGGCTTCCTCGGCGTAGAACTCCACAAAGCCGGCAGCGTACTTCACCTCGCCGCGCGCCTCGGTCACCGGCTTTCCCATCTCACGCGCCATCAACTCGGCAAGCTCGCCCTCGTGGGTGAGGATGGCATCGAACCAGCGTCGCAGGATCGCGCTGCGTTCCCAGGCGCTCGTGCGGCTCCATCGTTCAAAGGCGGCCACGGCATGGTCCGCGGCATCGCGCGCGTCCTGCTCGTTGGCATCGGTAACCTGGGCGACCAGCGAGCCATCCCACGGATCGCGGACGTCAAAGGTCCGGCCGGTCGCGCGCCAGCCGTCCCCAACCAGGGCTTGCGTGACCCGGGGCGCGGGGCGCGCGGACCGAGCGGCAGTGGGCGTAGTCATATGGAAGGGAAATATGGGTGCGCGGACGTCCATTCTCATCTGCGTCCCCCGCCGGCGGCGCGTCGCAAAGCCGACGCTCCTGCGGCCCCCTCGACCCGAACACCTGGTCGGGCAAAGAGGCCGGCGTGGCCGCTTTTTGGGTGAGAATACGCCTCCCGAGTGGACCCTCTTGCCACTCCCGTCATGCGTTCCCGCCTTGTCGCTGCTGCCCTGCTCGCCCTCACCTCCTGCAAGGACTCCTCCGGCCCCGCCTGCACCATCACCGGGGTGACGATGGCGAATGGCGCCGTACAGATGAGGGTCGGGGACGCTATCGACATCCCCGCCACGGTCGCGTCGTCGAATTGCGGCACACGCTTGCCGGCGCTGGAGTATGCCTCTGCCCAGCCGTCGGTCGCGTCGGTGTCAGCAGGTGGCACGGTAACGGCGCTGTCGGTGGGCTCAACCACGATCACGGCGAAGCTGGTTGGGCGCAACGACCAGGCGACGGCGACGGTGACGGTGAGCGGTCGCGTGCTCACCATCGCCCTCCGGCCGACCGCACCGAGCGTGGCGGTGACGGGGACGCTCCAGATGAGTGCCGACCTCACCACCGACCCCGGAACGCCAACGACCGTTCGCTGGGTCTCGTCGAACCCGTCACGCGCGACAATCAGTTCCACGGGGCTGGTCACAGGGGTCGCCGCCGGGACCACCACCATCACCGCCATCGCCGACGCCGATACCTCGCGACGCGCGTCCGCGACGCTGACCGTGATCCCGCGCGTGACAGGGCTCCAGGTCGCACCGGGGTCGACCACGCTGCGCGTGACGGAGACCGGCCAGTTGAACGCGATCGTGGCCGGGGACTCCGGCGTGGTAACCGCGGTGACGTGGCAGAGCGCGAGCCCTGCGATCGCCACGGTCGATGGGAGTGGGCGTGTCACGGCCATCGCCGC
The DNA here is from genome assembly GCA_016794835.1 of Gemmatimonadota bacterium. Classification (GTDB taxonomy): domain Bacteria; phylum Gemmatimonadota; class Gemmatimonadetes; order Gemmatimonadales; family Gemmatimonadaceae; genus RBC101. The sequence goes on from JAEUJL010000118.1 coordinate 14,081, forward strand.
GGGCCAGGTGACGGTGACCGCGACGTCGAGCGCCGACACCGGTCGCCGGGCGACGGCCTCCATCACGGTGCTCCCCAGGGTGAGCGCCGTCAGCGTCTCTCCCTCAACACCCAGCGTACTCATCGCCAGCAACGTTCAGCTGGCGGTCACGGTCACCGGGGACCCCGGGGTGACGCAGACGGCGACCTGGCGTAGCGCCAACGCGGCGATCGCCACCATCTCGGGAACCGGGCTGGTGACCGGTGTGAGCGCCGGGCAGGTGGTGATGACCGCGACCTCCACACAGGACACGACGAAGTCCGCCACGGCGACGATCACGGTGTTGCCGCGCGTGAGTGGAGTGACCATCGCCCCAGCAGCGGTCCAGGGGCTGTTGGTCGGGGCGAACCGCACGATCACCGCCGTGGTTGCTGGCGATTCGGGAGTGTCGCAGGCCGTGACCTGGGTGAGCTCGCATCCCGCGCGCGTCACGATCTCGTCGGCAGGGCTGCTGACGGGGATCGCCGAGGGGACTGCCACGGTGACGGCGCGTTCCGTGGCGGATACGACGAAGGTCGCCACCGCCACGGTGCAGGTGGTGGCGCGCGTGACCAGCGTGACCGTGTCGCCGACCCCAACGACGGTGAACGTGGGCGCGACGCGTCAACTCACGGCCACGGTCGCGGGAGATGCCGGCGTGAGCCAGGCCGTGACGTGGACGACCTCCAACGCGGCGGTGGCGACGGTGAGCGCCACGGGGAGCGTGATCGGAATCGCGGCGGGACAGGTGACGATCACCGCGCGCTCGGTGGCCGATCCGACCCGCTCCGGCACCGCCTCGGTGACGGTGAATCAGTCCCTCGCCGCCCTCGACTGCATGCTCGGCGCCGATGCGAACGTCGACTTTGGCGCGGAAGGCACCGCGGCACCGTCGCTCTCCGTCTGCCTGAACACGGTGCTTTCCCTCCCGATCGGCTTCGAGATCTCCCTTGGGGTCAAGGACGTCACGGGCGCCGTGGTGGCAGCCACCTTCTCCATGCCGAACAGCCCGGTGGGGAGCCTCATGCAGGCGAACGCAACGACCGGACGCTTTCTCGGGAGCGCACCGGGGACCGTGACCATCACCGCCGTCACCGCACGCGGCACGGTGTCGTGGACCGGGTCGGTGCAGGGATACGGTGGAGAAAACCAACGGGTGATTCCCGTGAAGCCCGCGCGTTCCCCCGCGTCGCGCGTGCAGGCGCCGCGCTCCTGAGGCGATCACATCGACGGCAGTGCCGTGCGTGAATCGTCAGGCATTCCAGTACACGGTGACCACCTGCCGCACGCGGCGTCCTTGTTCATGATGTCGCGTTAGGCGCTGGGGTTCATCGAGGATTCACGTTCGCCAGCGTATGATGCGCATCACATCGGGGAACCACGGATCGTGGTACCCTGACGTGGGGGTGCAGCGTCATGCCTGCCGCTGTGCCCCAGCCACGCTGCTCCCGTGGCGCCCTGGCGGTACCTGCAATGCCACAATCGAACCTCGCTGTCCGCGTTCCCCCCACAGCGCCGGCAGCACCCACATCGCCTTCAGCGGCGTCGCGATCCATTCCGCGCGCCACCGCTGCCGCCGCCGCATCCCCGGCGCGCCCTCAAGCGCGCGCGTGGCCGGTGGTGATCCTGCTCACACTCCTGGCCGCCGCCAACCTGTGGGGGGCGTCGTACTACCTGGCGCCTCGCGCCGAGCAGGTGCGGCATGCGTCGCACGAACTGCTGCGTCCGTCGGGCTTGGTGGGGCAGTCGGCTGGCCTCGTGGCCCTGGTCGTCTTCCTCTTCCTCTGGCTGTATCCGCTGCGCAAGCGGTGGAAGCGCCTGTCATGGACGGGGTCGGTGGGACGCTGGCTCGACGTGCACGTGTTCGCAGCGATTGGCCTTCCCCTGCTGCTCACGCTTCATGCCGCCTGGCGGTCGCAGGGACTGATCGGGCTCGGGTTCGACGCGATGCTCGTGGTCTGTGCGAGCGGCGTCGTGGGCCGGTACCTCTACACGCGCATCCCCAGGACCCGTGCGGGCGTGGAACTCACGCGCGACGAGGTGACGAAGGAGCGCACCGCCCTCATCGATGAGATCGCGCGACTGACCGGCTTGCCTGTCGCCGCAGTGACCCAGACGCTCGAGGTGGGAGCGGACGCGCAGGCACCGACGTCGCTGTGGTCGGCGCTCAGGCAGCTCGTCGTTGGGGACTGGCGACGCTGGCGCCTGGCGCACGACCTGCCGACACAATGGGCGGCCATGGGCGGCCAGGTGGATGCCGCGCACGCGGACGCGGCCCGTGAGGCCGTGCGCCTCGCGCGGCGCGAGATTGCCCTCACGCAGCAGGCGCGGTTGCTGGACGCAACGCATCGCGTGTTCCGGTTCTGGCACGTCGCGCACCGCCCGTTTGCCATCACGGCGCTGGTCGCTGTGGTCATCCACGTGATCGTGGTCGTCGCCGTTGGCTCGACCTGGTTCTATTGATGGGCGACTTGCTGACGACCCTCGCCTTCTTTGCCCTCACGGGGGTCTTTGTCTGGCTGCACCTCCGGCGCAGTGGGTCCCACGCGAGTGCGCCCGCGGCGGCGCCCGTAGCCCCGCGTGGCCGGCCGTGCGCGCGATGCCAGGCGACGGTCCCCGAGGGATCCACGTACTGCCCGTCGTGCGGCATTCCGCAACAGGTGTACGAGCTGGTGACAGCGCCCGAGTCCCGCCGCGAAGCGGCGGACGGCGCCGTTGGCACCCTGCGCGCCCTGGTCCGCGCGGACATCTGCGTCGGCTGCGGGACCTGCGTCGCCGCGTGCCCGGAAGCCGGCGCGATCACCATGCGTGGCAAGCTGGCGGTGGTGGACGATGCCCTCTGCCAGGGTCACGGGGAGTGTGTCGCCGCCTGTCCCGTTGGCGGCATCTCGGTGAATGCGGGCACCGCGGTGAATCGCGTGGTGGTCCCCGACCTGGATGGCGCGTTCCAGTCGAATGTGCGCGGCGTGTTCATTGTCGGCGAGCTCGGCGGGCGCGGACTCATCAAGAACGCCATCAATGAAGGGAAGATCGCGGTCGAGCAGGTCGCGCGCGAACTCCCCCCGGGAGAACCCCGTCCCGACGGGCGCGACGACACGGTCGATGTCTGCATCGTCGGCTCGGGACCGGCCGGGCTCAGTGCGGGACTCGAGGCCCTGCGTCGCGGGCTCTCGTACGTGGTGCTGGAGCAGGGCTCGCTGAGCGACACGGTGCGCAAGTACCCGCGACACAAGCTGCTCCTCGCCGAGCCGGTGCACATCCCGCTGTACGGTGACCTGTGGGTGGCGGACGCCTCCAAGGAGACCCTGCTTCAGGTGTGGGAGACGATCGTCGCCAACACGGGATTGCAAGTGCAAACCCACCAGAAGGTGGAGCGGATCACGCGGGACGGGGAGGCCTTTGTCATCGGCACGCCGGAACGGGAGTGGCGCGCGCGGCGCGTCGTGCTTGCCCTCGGCCGGCGTGGCACCCCGCGACGACTCGGCGTGCCGGGCGAAGACCTCGCCAAGGTGTTCTACGACGTGGTGGAGATGGAGGCCTTTGCCGGGCGTCGCGTCCTGGTGGTCGGCGGTGGCGA
>JAEUJL010000139.1 GCA_016794835.1 Gemmatimonadota bacterium
CGAGGCAGGACACGGCCTGCTGGCAGAGGAACTGCTGCTCCGAGTTGAGGACCTTGAAGCCACTCTTGTGGTCGACGAGCCCCTGGATGCGGAGCCGGCGATTGAAGAGGTCGATGCCGTTGATGACCGACACCTCGAGCCGCGGCTGCGAATACCCGCGGAAGATGGCGCTGTCCGCGACGGTGATTTCCGACGGGACGATGATGCCGTCGTTGTTCGCGTCCGCGTAGGTGTAGGGCCGCTGCCAGTAGCCGTTGAGCGGGTAGCCTGGGCGCTGCTGGATCGTGTTGCCGATGATCGGCGGGATCGGCTTGCCCTGCGCGTCATTGCCGAGGGTCACCAGCTCATTGGAGTTGTGCGAGCCGTTAAAGGTGACGTCCCACGAGATGTTGCGGCGGTTGAGGAGCTGCGCCGTGATGAGGGCCTCGTAGCCCCAGTTACGGACGGAGCCGAGGTTCCGGAGCACCGTCGCGGCCGACGAACCGGCCGAGGGGGCGATGACCTGGTTGATCAGCGCGTCCTCTGACGTCTTGCGGTAGTAGGTGAACTCGAAGTTCACGCGCTCGGAGAAGAGGCGCGAGTCGAACCCGGCCTCGATTTCCTGCGACCGTTCCGGCTTGAGGTCGAAGTTACCCAGCGCGGCCGACCGCAGGCCGGCGACTTCGGCCGATGCGATGTTGGTCGACACGACGCCAAAGGTCCGGAGCGCATCGTTGGGGCCCGGCTGCACGCCCGACGACCCGACCGCGCCACGCACGCGGAACTGGTTGAGCCAGCTCATCTTCGGGAAGAAGCTCTCGTCCGACATGACCCACGACACGGCGCCCTTCGGGTAGAACACGCGCTGGAAGTTCGTGCCGAAGGCGGAGTTCTGGTCGGTGCGGATCGCCGCCGTCAGGAACAGCCGGTCGTTGATCGCGACCTGCTCCTCGACGAAGAGGCCGAGGGTCTTCTGGAGGGTCGTCCCCGATCCCACGCTGGGGATGGAGCCGGACGCCGGCGTCTGTGCCCCGGGGGGCAGCGTATTGCCGGTGGCCGTGGACGTCTCGAACGAGAAGTAGACGTACTGTGCGCCGGCCGTGGTCTTGGCGCCGAGCCAGGGCTTCGGCTGCCAGGTCGCCGTGGAACCCAGGTTCGCCGTGACGTTGCGGATGTTGCCGCGGAGGTCGATGGCCCGGCCGAGGCGGTTGGTGCCGAAGTCCGCGCAGTTGGCGAACATGCAGAGCTGGAACTCAGCGCGGTTCGACAGGTCGACGCCGACGTCCGCCCGGTTCTGCATCCACGAGAACGGACGCCAGTTCGCCGTGCCGGAGTTGATGAAGCGCTGCGTGTTCTGCGTGGTCTTGTGCTGGAAGATGTCGCCCGGGGTGAACTGGCGCCATCCGTACAGGTTCTGGCCTAACGAGCCAATCGGGTTGTAGCCGGGGCCCGCGCCGCGGAAGCCGGGGCCCGTTGTGCCATTGTACCAGAAGGAGTTGACGTTGTTGTCGACCTGGGGGATCCGCTGGTCCAGCTTGATGAAGTTGGAGGTGATCCCGAGGTCCAGCGTTGGGGAGACCGCGCTGTTCAGGTTCGTCCGGAACGACGACTTGCGCAGCGTGTTCGGGCGCTCCATCGCGTCGGTGATCGGGACGTTGAGCGAGTCAAAGCGGCGACGCTCGAAGTCCGGGAGGCCAAACGTGCCGACTTCGTTCTCGTACTCGCCGGCGACGAAGTACCGCACCGCCTCGGTGCCACCCTGGATCTGGAGGCCACCCTGGCCGCGGAAGCCGTCCTTGATCGGCGTCAGGTCCGGATCGGAGAAGACGTTGACGGACGTCGTGCTGTCCTTGATGCAGGTGCCCAGCCCGACCTCGTGCAGGTAGCAGCGGCGCACGGCCGTGGAGTTCGGCGCCTTCCCGAGGATCGCATGCATCGTCGGGTAGGTGTTGTCGTCCCGGATCAGCCCGGTCTCGCCGTAGGCGCTCCACTGCGCGCTCCCGGCGCGTCCCTTCTTGGTCGTGATCACGATGACGCCGTTCGCCGCGTCCGTGCCGTACAGCGTCGCGGCCGACGGACCCTTCACGACCTCGATGTTCTCGATTTCTTCCGGGTTCAGGTCGTTCACCCGGCTCGCGGTCGTGCCGCCAACGCCGATCCCCTGGCCGCCCGTCGACGTCATGCGGATACCGTCGATGATGTAGATCGGGTCGTTGGTCAACGAGAGCGAGGCCGTGCCACGGATGCGCACGCGACTGCCGCCACCCGTCATGTTGGCGGGCAACACCTGCACGCCAGGCGCCGTCGTCGTGAGCAGGTCACCCATGTTCTTGATGGGCGACGCCTCCACGCGCTTCACGGCGTCGATGGCAGAGACCGAGTTGCCGATCTCCACGCGACGCTGGTCACCGGTCGCCGTCGTCACCACTTCCTGCAGCTGGATGACGGCGCGCGTCAGGGAGAAGTCGAGCGTGGTCGCTTGCCCCGCCGTGACCGACACCGGCTTCTTCTGCTCGGTGTAACCCACGCGCAGCACGCGGATTTCCTGGTTACCCGCCGGCACGTTGCGCAGCGTGTAGCGACCTTCGGGGTTGGTGATGGCGAACACCGTGGTGCCGACCACCAGCACGCGAACGTCGCCCAGCGGCTCGTTCGATTCCTGTGCGGTGACGCGGCCAGTGACGGTCGTCGCGGTTTGGGCGGGCAACACGGCGGCACTCGCAAACAACGCGAACGCGGCGAG
>JAEUJL010000184.1 GCA_016794835.1 Gemmatimonadota bacterium
CGGTGGTGGGTCAGCTGACTGAAGACGCTGTGCTGATCACCCACCAGCGGTCGTTCCAGCGCATGACGATGAGGTAGGTCGCGGCGGAGTAACGACTCGCGGGGAGGTCGCCGCGCGGCGGTAGCAACCCGTTGGTCGCCATCGACAGACTATAGAACGGCCCATATCGTCTCGCCGCGGTGACCCGTAGCCTGACAGTCGCCCGCGTGGGGGGCAACGCGTCCCAGCCGCGCGTGCTGATCGTGTCGATGCGCCCGGCCCATCGCGCGACCAGCGCGGGTGGCGTCCGCTCGACGTCGAACACGTAGGTGCGCCCGGTGCTGCGGACGGTTTGTTGCGCGCGTGCCGGCGCCGCGACGAAGCGTTCGGCGATGTCCGGCCACGGCGGAGGCGACTCACCGATGGCCATCTGCACCAACGCATCCTCCAGCTCGGCGGCCTCGGGCGCCGAGGCTTCGGCCGGCTCCGCCGTGGTCGAGGCGGCCTGGAGTCGCGCGGTCACCTCGGCGCGCGCCAGGCTGACCGCCGCCGCGGTGCCCGCCTGGAGCTCCCGGGCGAGCTCATCCCATCCACGTCGCAGCGCCCCCAGGCCGAGGAGCATTGTACCGAAGGTCAATCGTGCGCTGTCCGTTGAGCTGCGCGTGTACGCGCGCCGGAACTCGGCGACGAAATCCCGACCGGTCAGTGCCTGCTGGTACTGGAGCGCACGGCGATGTGAATCCTCGAACCGCGGCCCCGACGGGAGTGGCGACGGCCGCAGCGGTGGCACGAGCGAGACATATGCCGGGTTGGGCGCCTGTGCCCAGTCGATCCACTGCCGCCATGAGGCGTCAGGCGGAGGGAGCGGGGCGCCGGCCGCAATGGTCCATGTGGCCCCGATGCCGTGGATCAGGGGAAGCACCTCGCGAAACGGTGCAGCTTCCACGCGTGCCCGCGCCTTCACGGAATCCGCGGAGCGCCGGGGATCCACCAACGCACCCATCACCAGTGCCAGGTCGCGCGTTCGTGGATGATGGGTGGCGTCCCGTGCCCCGGCCAACACCTGGCACGCTGCAGCTTCACAAGCAGGGCTTGCTCCCCCAAGGACGGGAGCATTCCAGACGATCATCGCCGTGATCGAGCCCAACAGGTCATCGGCGAGCAGGCCGTGGGCCAGCAGGCGATCGGGACGGTCGAGCAATTCCACCACGCGCTGCAAGTCCTCCCGCGAATAGCGCGGGCCGGGTCGCGACGGATGCGCAAGGAGCCGCACGAGCAGCGTCGTATCGCCCGCCTCCACCTGACGTCGCATGAGTCGCTCCACGAGGCGCTCACCAGAATCCGGCACAAAGCTCAGGTGCCGCATGCGCAGGATGTTGGCACTGTCCCGCGGGTTGGCGAGTACGAGCGCCAGCAGGGAGTCGCGCGCAGCAGCGTCCCCCTCGCGAACCCGTGTGTCGAGCACGGTGGGTGCGGTCACCATCGCTGTGAGCGACCGGCGGAACGTCGCCACTCCCTGCTGCATCGCGCGATTGTGGTCCTCCGCGGTCATCCCGTTCCACCGCCACGCGAGATCCAAGCGAACGGGCGCTGTATACGATGTCCCTGTTGCATAACGCACGGTGGCCGTGCCGATCATGGCGGCGTGATCCACGCGATGACGAATGAATCCCGACCCCTCCTCGACGAGCGCCTCCGTCACCAACGGACCTGTGGCGGTGCGCGTCAGGCGGGTGAGTGAATCCAGCGAAAACTCCCGGAGCCACGCGGTTTCATCGAGGGTGAGGTGGGCGGAATCCCGCACCACACGGTATCGTCGGCCGTCCACCACGGTGTCGGCGACGATCGTGCGGTGGCGCGTCCCACGCATCGCCTGTCGAACACCGTCGGACGCGACGCTCCACGAGACGGTGTCCGTCCAGCGGGCGCCCGTTGCCCGACCGCCGAGTCCGGCTACCTGCATGAGTTCCCGCAGCTGCGCTGGCAGAAGTTGGAGTCCGCTGTTCAGGGCCGGGCGCCCAGGCAGGTGTCGCCCGGCGAGCGTCGACAGCGTGTCCATGGGAATGTCGGGCATCCGCGGGGGCTGGAAGGGCACCACGGTCGTACCCATCACGCGTTCCTGTGCGCCCAGCTCGAGTCGCCCGGCATGCAGCATCTGGGTGACCGGCCCAAACCGGAGGTGCAGCTGGGTGCGGTCCACCGCAGGTGTGACCGAGTCGATGAAGAACACCATGCGCTGCTCGGGCATGGCCAGGGGCATGAACTCCGCCGCGTAGGTCCACCGGGCCTGCTCAACGCGTTCGAC
>JAEUJL010000230.1 GCA_016794835.1 Gemmatimonadota bacterium
GTAGTACGTTCCGCGATCGCGCCCCCACGGATCGAAGATGTTGCGCACATCGGCCAGCTCACCGGCCAGCTCGGGGATCGTGCGAAGGAGCACGCGCTTGAACGTGGAGACCGGCTGGTTGGCGTGCCCGTTGTCCTCGCCTGGCTCGAGCATCGGGGCCGGCCCGCCCTTGTCCACCCAGGTCATGCCGAGCGTGGAGTAGACCTCCGGGCGATAGCTGGACGTGAAGAAGCGGTCGCTGAACAGGCGACGCGACGCATTCAGCACGAACACCAGGAACTGCGTCTCGGAGATCGCGAACCCGTGGGGCCGCGTGAACTCGGCCAGGTACCCGACGACCGTGTCGAGGTCCTCCACATTGTCCACCATCGTGCCATCGGGAAAGCCCAGGCAATCGGTGACGGGCGACCCATCCCCATTCCGCAGCGCGAGGCTGATCACCTTGCGCTGGTCACACCGATGTTGCCCGTACACCTCGCGCATGGCCTGCACGATGGAGGCCTGGCGCGCGCGCTCCGGGTCGTTTGGCGCCAACCGCGCGTCCACGAAATCATCGAACGACCGCACATGGCGCAGCCCGTATTGGCGGCGGAACTCGTTGTATCGCGGCACCCCGCGCTCGCGATCGCGCAGCAGGTCCAGCGCCATCACATCCAGCGGGCGGGCACCTGGCGCGCGATTGACCTGCAGGTGCTGCAGGAAGCGCGGGCTGTTCTGCAGCGTGAGGAGGCCCAGGCGCTGGCGGCCCATGCTCAGGGCCCAGTCGGTGGGTCCGTGGGTGCGCATCAGCGGCGTGGCCTTGCCGCGAAAGGTGGCGACGGTGGGCACGTGGGTGGCGACCACGTTGGGCGATGCGAGCCGACGCACCTCCAGGACATCCGGAATCAGCGGATGCAGTCGATACACCGTGACGAACTCTTCCGGGAAGTTGAACGGAGACCCGAAGTGGTTGACGCCACCGTTGAGGTGCCGCGTGCTATCGATGCTCCATCCCTCCACCTGGCTCCCGGTCCCCACGATCCCGGCACCGGCCGCAAGCACGGAGAACCAGGACGCCGCGCGCGAGCCCTTTGTCGAGGCGCCGAGCGAGGCCACGACGCGGGCGAGCGCCGCCCCGACCATGTTGTCATCGTCGACGAGGCCGTTCCAGTTCGCGTTCATCGCCTTGTACAGCGGCTCGTTGTACAGCAGCTGCGTGGTCCATTCGATCGTGTGGATCTTCGCGATCTCGGCGGCGACGACCAGGCGGGCCACCTCGAACAGCTCCTCCGCGGTGACGTCGCGATAAGGGACCGGGGTGTTGGCACGCCCGGGTCGCCGCAACCCGCAGTCCGCCGCCGGCGTGGCCGCCGCCTGCCGCCGGAAGGCGGCCACGAACTGGTTGTGCTCGCGGGCAAAGACCGTGTGCAGGAGGCTGAGCCCGATGCTCCAGTTGTCCGGGAACGCGGTCGCCTCCTGCCCGGTCCACTCGGGATGCGCGGGATCCGTCGCGTCGAGCGTCGGCAGGTACCCCTGGTC
>JAEUJL010000260.1 GCA_016794835.1 Gemmatimonadota bacterium
TCCCGCGGCATCGAACACCTCGAGCGTCACCAGGTGGTTGCTCGCGGGAGAGGCGATGTCGGTGCCCACCGGCACGTTCAGCTGTGCGCTGGTCGTGTCGATGAGGGCATGGTAGCGACCGGCACCCGTCCAGTTCGCATCACTCGCAAATGGGATCTTGTAGAGGAACGACTGCCCGCCAACCGTCTGCGGTCCGAGCGACTCGGGCTCGATGTTCCCCCCGTTCACCTTCTGCCACGACAGCCCGGTGCCGTGGAAGTGCCGCGGCCCCGTCGGGTTGCCGGCCGCATCCGCCTGCACGATGCTCAGGCGATAGTACCGCGCTCCCAGCGCCTTCATCCCTTCACTGAAGTTGTAGGTCAACTCCACGCCACCACCAAGGTTGCGCAGGTGACCGCGCCCCATCGGATCGGGATTGAGGAAGAGCAGCCCCGACGTTGTGCTCGGCGCATTCACGCTGCCCCACGCCCTGGAATCCGGGGTCGTGAGTTCATGGCTCTCGGTATCGCCAATCAGGTCGAGGAAGACGTACGCGTTGCCATCGCTGCTCCCGGCATCGTTGCAGCCATAGGCGCGATGATGGTAGGTCGTCAGGACCGGCGTGTCCGCGAGCTTGTACCACGCCCCCGCGGTGACGCCGTCATAGATGACCGTCGTGGTCAGGCCGATCGTCTGCTTGACGACATAGGCGTACTGGTCGCTGCACCCGGGGCCGAGTACGCGCTTCCGGTCGAACCAGCAGACGTTGAAGGTCCCGTTGGGCAGGAGCGAACCGGACCCGACCTTGACCGGCGTGCTGCAGGTGCAGATGCGGTGCAACAGGTAGGGGCGCGCATTGATGTACAGCGCCGCCTGGTCACGCGACAGCGAGCGCAGGATGTTGAGGTCGCTCGCCGCATGCAGGGCGAAGTCGTTGAGCCCGCCACCCTTGAAGAACGGCGTCGTGAGCGGGTCGATCGGCTCCGGCGGACGCGGCGGCAACGGAAAGCGCGAGACCTGGATCTCGAGGTGACGGATGAGGTCGTCCAGGCGCAGGTCGTCGATCACGAGCGGACGGCAGCAGCAAGTCCGCCGATACACCTCGACCGTGCCCAGGCAGACCGGCTCGCAGCGGAAGGGCCAGATGACCAGCTCGTTGAGCGACGGCGCAAACGACAACTCGCTTCGCGCGAGACTCGCCGCCTTGAGGCTTACGCGCGGCTGGACCGTCGTCGCCACCGTGAAGATCTGGTCGTACCACCACGGGCGACGCCGACACACCCGCACGCTCCCGCTCACGCAGGTGCGGAACCCCGGCCAGCGCACCCAGATCCCCTCGGCCACGGACAACACCCCGCCGTGAACGAACTGCGAAAACTCACGGGCACGCAGCGTCAGGGCCGCCTCACGAGCCACCGCGCCATCCGCCCCCATCGGCCCGATGACGATTCGCTCCGCCTTGGCGACCACCTCCGCCGCCAGGGCGAAAGAGCCATCCGCGCCAACCTCGACGGTCGCCAGCACGTCACGCCCCTTCCCGACGGCCTGCACAATCGCGTTGGGGCGTTCGACACCCGTCGCGAGTCCCGCGAGCTCGAGGTGATACACGTCACGCGACGCACCACCTCCCCTCCCTCCCTTCATCTCCGCCATGGTCGTCTCCATCAGGGTTGCGCTCGCCACGGTTGCGACACCCGTCGCGTGTGCGAGCGTGAACCTGCAAGGCAATGTGCATGCCCTTCGGGAATGGCTGAGATTGGCAAGTCACTTTCGTACTGGGGGATCCCCGAGTGTACCGAACGCGACATGCTCGGTATGTTGAGGTGTGGAGCCTAACGTGGAACTCGGCTTCCACTCTCGGCGGCGAACGGCGAGAAGCACGAGGGGCACGGGCGGCACGAGGAGCACGAGCGGCACGGGCGCTGCGTCGGCTCGCGGGGGCACGTTGCGCGGGGCGCGCGCGAGGTGCACCCTCCTTGGCATGCGCGCCATCCTGGCCCTCACCCTCACGGCTGCCCTCGTCGGCTGTCACCGCACCGCGACGCCCACCGTCACGCCCCAGCAGGCCTCGCCCATGCGCGAGACCACCCGGGCGCACGAGCGCCTGCTGGATGGCGAGACCCCGGGGCTTCAGTGGCGCATCGAGGGGGTCCTTCCCACGGCGGTCGACCTGTTCGTGCCACAGCGCGTCGTCGGACGTTCACGCGCGCCACTGGTGATCCACTTCATGGGCGCCACCTGGCTCCCGCGCCGAGCCGTCGCATCGATGCCGGAACCCGTCATCGTGGCGGCCGTGCACCTCGGGAGTGGATCAGCGATCAATGCGCGCCCGTTCGCCGACGACACCTCACGCTTCACCAAACTCCTCAGCGCCATCACCTCCCGTCTGGCGTCCACCAGCGGCGCCCCGCAGGTCAGCGACGTCTACCTGAGCGCCTGGTCCGC
>JAEUJL010000314.1 GCA_016794835.1 Gemmatimonadota bacterium
AGCGCAAAGAGGAGGCTCTCGATGAGCAGCTGGCGCATGATCACGCCCCGCCGCGCACCTAACGACAGCCGGACGGCCATCTCGCGCCAGCGGTCGCGCGCGCGCGCCAGGAACAGGTTGGCCACGTTGACGCACGCGATCAGCAGCAGCATGACGACGACCGCCATCACCACCGCCGACAAGCCGACCTGTGCGCCACGCATCGAGGGATGGATGCCCGCCTCGCCCTGCGGGACGACCATGAACGAGCCGTTGCGATATTCGTCGGGGAGCTCCGCGACCAGCTGCGTGTTGACCGCGGCGAGGCGTGTGGCCGCCTGCTCCGCCGTCACCCCGGGGCGCAGGCGCGCGATGACCTGCATGAAGTTGTTGTCGTACGTGGTGAGCGCCTCGCGATTCGACGGATCAATGGTCGCGATCTGCGACAACGGCACCCACATCGCGGCATTCACGACGGGCAGCGGGCCGCGGAACTCCTCCGGCATGATCCCGACGACCTCGAACGGTGCCCCATTCAGGATGATCGACTTGCCGATCACCTGCGGATCCCCGCCAAAGGTCCCCTGCCAGGCGGAGTGGCTGAGGATCACGTAGGGATTCGCCCCGGGCGTGTCCTCGGAGGGGATGAAGGTGCGACCGCGCGCCGCGCTCGCCCCCAGGACGGTGAAGAAGTTGGACGAGACCATCGTCCCAAAGACGCGTTGCGTGCGCCCATCGGTCGCCAGGGCCAGCGGGGTGAAGTTCCAGATCGCGGCGTCCTGGAAGACGTCCTTCGTCCGCTCCCGGACGTCCCGCAGGTTGAGCGGCCCCCAGGAGCCATACTCGATCCCCGGCCAGCGCCGGTACAGCTGCACCAGCTCCTCGGGCGCCCGGGCCCCCGGCAGCGGCCGCAGCAGCAGGGCGTCGATCACCGAGAAGACCGCCGTGTTGAGCCCAATGCCGAGACCAAGGGTCAGGACCGCGACCAGGGTGAAAGCCGGGTTCTTGGTCAGCAGGCGTCGCGCGGACCGGATGTCGTGGAGCAGGGTCGACATGGCGGGCTGGAATGAGGGGTGACCGTGGGACAGCGGCCCCTGCCCTACCGTTTGGACCCGCGGTACGGTTTCAGCGCGGCGAACGAGCCCAGCGCCACCGGAGGCCGAGGGAGAGGGCCAGGATCCCCATGAAGATGAGCGGCTCGGTCACATCCCGCTTCACGGCCATATAGAAGTGGATGCACCCAAGGATGGCCGAGACGTAGACCAGCCGATGCAGTGCGGTCCACCGGCGGTTCCCCAGACGGCGGATCCACCCCTTGGTGCTGGTGACCGCGAGCGGGACCATCAGGAGCAGGCCCAGCATCCCGAGGGTGATGTACAGCCGCTCCGCGACATCCTCCACCAGGTTGGACCACATCAGCTCGATGTCGAGCCCGAAGTAGATCCCCAGGTGCACGACGGCATAGAAGAATGCCAGGAGGCCGAAGGTGCGTCGGTACTTCACCAGCCAGCCAACGCGGGCCAGGCGCATCACGGGGGTCACGGCCAGGCAGGTGAGGAGGAAGCGCAGCGCCCACTTGCCCGTGAAGTGCTCGGCCTCCTTGATCGGCTCCGAGGTCAGGAGCCGCGTGTTATGCACGAGGTCTGAGTAGAACGCCCAGCACACCCAGCCGAACGGCACCAGCGCCGCCACGACGACGAGCGGGTGCAGCCACCCGGGTGGCCTGAAGCCGGCCGGCCGCGCTCGGTCAGCGCGTGCCGCTCCCGCTTCGCCCGATGCGCTCGGGACGAGCGTCTCCGCCATCGGCCGTCTGCCGTCTGCCGTCTGCCGACTCGATGACTAGAAGTTCTTCCTCAGGTCCATCCCCGAGTACAGCGACGCCACCTGCGTGTACCCGTTGAACATCAGGGTCTCGCGACGGCGCAGCTCACCAATGCGCCGTTCGCGCGCCTGCGTCCAGCGCGGGTGATCCACGGTGGGGTTCACGTTGGCGTAGAAGCCATACTCGTCCGGCGTGGCCACGCTCCAGGCCGTGGCCGGCATCTGGTCCGTGAACTTGATGCTCACGATCGACTTGCAGCTCTTGAACCCGTACTTCCACGGCACGATGTGGCGGAGCGGCGCCCCGTTCTGGTTGGGCAGCATCTTCCCGTAGACGCCCACGACCATCATGGTCAGCGGGTGCATGGCCTCGTCGAGGCGCAATCCCTCCACGTACGGCCAGTCCAACACGGGAAAGCGCACCCCGGGCATCTGCTGCGGGTCGAGCGCCGTCGTGAACTGGATGTACTTCGCCGAACCCAGCGGCTGCACGCGCTTGATCAGGTCGGCCATCGGGAATCCCATCCATGGGATCACCATCGACCAGGCTTCGACGCAGCGGTGGCGATAGATCCGGTCCTCCAGCTTATGCGGCTTGAGGAAGTCCTCGAGGTTGTAGGTCGCCGGCTTGGCGACCATCCCCTCGACCTTCACCGACCAGGGCTTCGTCCGGAAGTTCTTCGCGTTCGGCTTGGGGTCGTCCTTGCCCGTCCCGAACTCGTAGAAGTTGTTATACGAGGTCACGTCCTCCTCGGGGGTGAGCTCGCCCTTGAGCTCGGCGCCGCCGATGGAGGTTCCACCCTGCTGGGCCGATGCGCGACGCGCCCCCGCGAGGGTCGCCGCGAGGCCGATGCCGGCAAACCCGGCCTCCTTGATGAAGGTCCGACGATCGTGGTACACCCCCTCCGGCGTGATGTCGGAGGATCGGATGGGGTGATCGGGAGTCGAACGGATGATCATGGGAACGCTCGGTACGAGGGGGTGGACGTCGTGATGAAGCTGCGCACACGGGGCCGGGTTCCCAAGCTACGCCCGGGACCGGGCCTCCGGATGGCCCGTCC
>JAEUJL010000317.1 GCA_016794835.1 Gemmatimonadota bacterium
CCTTGAGTCCCCTAAAGGGCCGGGAGAGACGATCCCGTCGATAGGCCGCACGTGGACACGTGGTAACACGTTCCGAGCGCAGCGGTCCTAATCGCCCGTGCGGCTTGACTCACCCCTTTGCAATATCAGCAGAGCTTCGCACGATCTTATAAGATTCAGTCCACGATCTACTCCATGTTCCGCTTGTCGTCCTATCACACGACTCGCTGGCGACTAGAGCGTAGGGGCCACACCCGTTCCCATCCCGAACACGGTAGTTAAGCCCTACAGCGCCGATGGTACTCCGATCGAGAGATCGCGGGAGAGTAGGCCGTCGCCGGCACCCCTTCGCGGGCCATCCCTTACGGGGTGGCCCGCGTTTGTTTTCCATACCACCCGTCTCACACCGCCTGCCCACATGACCCGCTGCGGCACCGTCGCGATCGTCGGCCGACCCAATGCCGGTAAGTCGACGCTGCTCAACGCCCTCGTCGGGTCGCACCTCGCCATCGTCAGCCCGCGACCACAGTCCACAAGGCTCCCCGTCGTTGGCGTCTGCACGCGCGGCGATACCCAGGCGGTGCTCCTCGATACCCCGGGGCTCCTCGATCCCGGCTACGCCCTCCATCGCGCCATGCTCGACACTGTGCGCGACGCCCTCACACGCGCCGATGTCATCGTCCACCTGGTCGACGGCGCCGACCCGGACCCCGAGGCCCTCGCCGCCGCGCTCCGCAACCTCGAGCTCACCGTCGAGCCGGATCGCATCGTGCCGGTCTTCACCAAGACCGACCTCGCCAGCCCACCACCCGGCCAGCTCGGCATCTCGGCGAAGGACAACGCCGGCATCGATCACCTCTGGGAGGAGATCCGCGGTCGGCTCCCGGAGGGGGAATTCCGCCATCCCGAGGATGACCTTTCCACCCAGCCGCTGCGCTTCTTCGTGACCGAGGCAATTCGGGAGGTCGCCTTCGCGCAGCTCCGCGAGGAGCTTCCGTATGCGATCCACGCCGAGGTCGAGGAGTTTCGGGAGTCCTCGTCGCCGGTGTACATCCGGGTCACCATGTACGTCGAGCGTGACAGCCAGAAGGGGATCGTGCTCGGAAAGGGCGGGGCCCAGCTGCGCTCCCTCGGGACGGCGGCTCGAGCGCTCCTGGAACCCCTCATCGGCGGGCCGGTGTATCTTGACCTCTGGGTCAAGGTCCTCAAGGACTGGCGACGCGATGTCGCTGTCCTGAGACGGCTGGGTTTTCACGTTCCGGATACGGTCGCATGAGTGCCATACCGCAGCAGCTCCTGCAGTTGCTCGTCTGCCCGCAGTGTCGAGGGCCCCTCGTCGAGAACTCCACCAGCGCCACCGGCGCTCGCCTGGAGTGTGCCGCCTGTGCCCTGGGATACCCCGTGCGTGACGGGATCCCGATCATGCTGCGCGATGAAGCGGTTCCCCTGCGCGCCTAGGGCGTGGTTGGCCGCGCTCGCCCTGGGCCTCTCCCACGAGGTCCGGGCGCAGGCGAGTTCTGACGCTGCGCTGTTCCTGCTCCTTCCGGTCGGGGCCCGGGCGGCAGCGCTCGGGACCGCGATGGTCGCCCAGCGAGGAACGGCCGACGGGATGTGGTGGAACCCGGCAGGGCTGGCGTCGGTGACCCAGCGCGAGGCGTCGCTCAACCACTCGCAGAGCCTCATGGGAACCGGGGACGCCCTTTCGGTGGTGACGCGCACCCGGGCCGGCGTTGTTGGCATCGGGGCGAACCTCCTCCAGAACGATGGCGGCGAGCTCACCGGCGACGACACCCTGTCTTCGGGCAACCTCTATCGGCGCAGCCTGGCGCTGGTTGGATCGTACGCCCTGATGCTCGGATCCCGCGTCCAGCTCGGCGCTTCGTGGAAGTATCTCCAGGTGCGGTTCGATTGCAGTGGCGAATGCCCGCCGAACCCGACAGTGCTGTTCTCCAGTGCGGCCTTTGACCTTGGCGGACAGCTGGCTGCGCGCGTGGCGGGCATACCGTTCGTGGTCGGCCTCGCGATGCGCAATGTGGGTACCGGGCTCCGCGAGGGGGCCGACGGTCTCGACCCGGCGCGTGTGCACCTGGGGGCGTCCGCTCAGTACACCATTCCGGACCGGCTGGCGCGGGACGTGGTCGTTTCCGGGACGTTCGACCTGGCCATGGGGAGGTCGGATACCCGGCCGTTGCCCCGGGTCGGTGGTGAGCTCGCCTGGGCGGACGGTGTCTTCCTGCGCGGAGGCTATGTCGTCGAGGCGATCGACTCCGAAGCTGGCGGTGCCTCCCTCGGCGTCGGGTTCAGGGTCCGGCAGCGGCTGCAGGTGGATTTCAGCCGGAACTTCTCCGGCCTGTCGGCGGACGCAGGCCAACCGCCCATCCAACTCGCCCTCCGCGTGACGTTCTAGGTGACACTTTGGTCGACGGCGCCTGTCACGCCGGATCGATCGGGTCGTCCACTGATGAGGGAGTGCCATCGCTCCCTCCGCTTGGCATAGGCACCGTCTTCGTCGTATTTAGTAACTAGTTGTCTCGTATCAGTTTACGAGCTACGTGTAAAGTACTTCAGCAACTGCGTCGTGGACCGACATCCGCCGGCCGTCCTCTTTTCACGCGCTCATATTGAGCCGCCGACCGCCCTCCTCGAATGGCTGGAGGCTGCGCGCATTCCGGTCGTGGCGGCGGGGACGGCGGATGACTTGATGGGGATTGCGCTGCGTGGGCGACCGCGGCTGGCCGTGTTCGACATGCGGGATGCCGAGCGTGCGTTGTCCGCGCTGCGACGCTTGAAGGCTGACTCCTATACGGGGGTCGTGCCCGCGGTGGTCCTGACCGGGGTGGACGACTCCGACTTCGAGCACGCGTATCTCGCCGGGGCGGACGAGATCCTCGCACGGGCGGCGGAGGACGCGGAGTTTCCCCGGCGGCTGGACATGCTGCTGCGCCGGTCGGATCGCGACGTGTTTGTCCATCCGTCGACGCGCCTTCCCGGGACGATCGCCATCGAGGCCGAGATGCAGCGGCGACTCGATGCGGGTGAGCGGTTTGCGGCGTGTTACGCGGACCTGGATCACTTCAAGGAGTTCAACGATCGCTACAGTTACTACGATGGGGATCGGGTCATCCGGCTCCTGTCGATCCTGCTGCACGACCTGGTGAAGGGGATCTGCGGGGAGCGCGGGTTCGTCGGGCATATCGGCGGCGACGACTTTATCTTCCTGATTCCCACGGACCTGGTGGCGGAGACGTGTGGGGAGATTGTCACCACGTTTGATACCTTGATTCCTTACCAGTATTCGGAACAGGACCGGCATGCGGGTTATTTCTTCGGCAAGGACCGCCGCGGCCAGTTGCACCGCGTGCCGCTCATGACCCTGTCGGTCGGCGTGGTGACGACGGAGCGTCGGACGATCACCCGTGCAGCGCAGATGAGTCACCTGGTGACCGAGATGAAGGGATACGCGAAGACCCTGGCCGGATCCGTGTATAGCGTGGATCGGCGTGCGGACGGGGCGGCGAGTGGGAGTTCCACGCCGCAACGCGCGCCGCGAGCCATCAGTATTGTCGACGAATGAACGTTGCCTGTCCGGAGTGCCAAAGCGTATTTCGTGTGGATCCTGCCCGCGTGCTTGGCGGGGCGGTGCGTGCGCGGTGCAGCGTGTGCGGCGGCATCATCGCGGTGTCGGAGCACGCCCGATGGGGCGAGGATTTCCCTGACGCACGGCTCGATCCACCGAAGCGCCGTGAGTCGACGGTGGAGCGGTCGAGCCAGGCTGGTCCGAGTCCGAGTCCGGCGCCGGTAGCCGGCGGCGCGGCCGCGCCGCGTGTGCCGCTGTTCGCGTCACGACGGCCGACTCCAGCCACGGCACCGGCGGTATTCCCCGGGGCTGCCCTGCGGCCGCCCACGCCGAAGTTCGTGCCGGCGATGCCGGTGGCGGCACCGGTGAGCGCCCCAACGCCGACCCCCGCGCCGCCGCGGCCCGAGGCATCCCCGGTCCGTGCGATGCCCGAGCCACCGCGCCCGGCAACGGTGTCCGAGCCGGCGCCGCCCTTTGGTGGCGCGGCCGCGGCGCCGCAGGCCGCCGCTGCCGGTGCGGCGGCGCCGGCCGCGCGCCGCCCGATCAACCCGTTCCTGTCGAACGACCCCAACCAGAAGGCTCGGCGGCTCGCGCGTGTGCTGGTGTCCGACATGGTGACCTACCATCCGCAGAAGCGGGAGGAAGGGCTCCGCCATGGGACGCTCAAGCAGCAGTTCCGGGATGAGATCCGGAAGAGTTATGAGGAATACGTCGAGCAGGTGGGTCGGGAGTTCGCCGAAGCGACGGCGCATTTCCAGGATGCCTTGAACGAGATCCTCGCCGGGGGGCAGCGCCTCTTCTAGTCGCGGCGGGGTTCACCCCGTCGCGTGCGCGTGGTAGGTTGCGCAGGTACACGACCGAGGCCGAACCGGAGCCGTTCCCCGCGGGAGCGGCTCTCGCGTTAGGCCCCCTACCTGCTCCTCCCATGGCCGACGCTGAACGGACCCGCACCCTGGCTGGTTACCTCGACCGCATCGAGGAACTGCGGAGGTATCTTTGACGTCGACACGCGACGCGAGCGCCTGACGGCGCTGGAAGAGAAGATGTCGATGCCGGGGTTCTGGAACGACCAGGAATCCGCGCGCGAGGTGGTGCAGGACGTCAAGACATTGAAGGGGTGGACGGAGCCCTATGCGAGCTTGCGCGCGCGGGTGGAGAGCGCGCGGGAGCTGGATGAATTGCTCCGTGCGGAGCCGGACGAATCGATGGTCGCCGAGCTGGACCGGGAAGTGGCCGCGATCGAGGGCGACCTGCGGGCGTACGAGCTGAAGTCGCTGCTGCAGGGGCCGGATGACTGGCGGGATGCGCAGATCGAGATTGCCGCGGGCGCCGGTGGCACGGAGGCGATGGACTGGGCGGAGATGCTCGAGCGGATGTACATCCGCTGGGCGGAGCGTCACGGGTTTAGCGTCGAGGTGCTCGACCGATCGGAGGGGGAGGAGGCGGGGATCAAGGGGGCGGTGCTCGAGGTGCGCGGCCCGTCGGCCTACGGGTTCCTGCGGCCGGAGACCGGGGTGCATCGGTTGGTGCGCATTTCGCCGTTTGACTCCAACGCGCGCCGGCACACGAGCTTTGCCTCGGTGTTCGTGTATCCGGTGGTGAACGAGGAGATCAACATCGAGATCCGGGATGAGGACATCAAGATGGATGTCTTCCGGGCGAGTGGCGCGGGGGGGCAGCACGTCAACAAGACGAGCTCCGCGGTGCGCCTGACGCACATTCCCTCGGGGATCGTCGTGGCCTGCCAGCAGGAGCGGTCCCAGGGGAAGAACCGGGCGACGGCGATGAAGCAGCTGAAGAATCGCCTGTACCAGCTCGAGGTCGAGAAGCAGGCGGCGGCCAAGGCGAAGCTCGATGCGACGAAGTCCGACGTGTCCTTCGGGAGCCAGATCCGGAGCTATGTCTTCCAGCCGTACACAATGGTCAACGATCTTCGCACGGAGCTGAAGGTGCCAGACGTCCACCGGGTCATGGATGGTGACCTCGACGAGTTCATCGAGGCGTACCTCAAGCAGTTCGGGGCCGGCGCGGCGAGCAGCGCAGGGGGCGGCGCATGAGCGAGGAACTCAACTTCGTCCTGCAGGCGCGCCGCGAGAAGCTGGCGCAGCTGCAAGCGCTCGGCGTGGAGCCGTTCGCCTATCGCTGGGAGTCGACGCATACCACCGCCGAGGCGCTGCGGGCACTCGCGCCGGAGGCGACCGAGGGGCCCGGGGTCGTCGTCGCGGGGCGGATCGTGTCGTGGCGTCCCCACGGCAAGACGGTGTTTGCCCACCTCGTCGACGCGCACTCGCGCCTGCAGGCCTACTTCCGCCGCGATGACCTGGGCGACGCGGTCTGGGCGCAGCTGGCGCTGTACGACATCGGCGACATCATTGGCGTCCGCGGGCCGCTGTTCCGGACCCGGACGGGCGAGACGACCGTGAAGGTGGAGGCGGTGACGATGCTCGCAAAGTCCCTGCGGCCGTTGCCGTATGGGAAGGACGAGATCGTCGACGGGATGGTGGTCCGGCACTCAGGGTTCTCGGACCCCGAGCAACGGTACCGCCAGCGGTACGCCGACCTCGCGGTGCATGCCGATGTACGCCGCCGGTTCGTGGCGCGCAGTCGCATGGTGAGCGAGATCCGGCGGTGCATGGATGAACTGGGGTACCTCGAGGTCGAGACGCCGGTGCTGCAGCCGCTGTACGGCGGGGCGTCGGCACGCCCGTTCACCACGCATCATCACGCGCTGGACATGCCGCTCTACCTGCGGATTGCCGACGAGCTGTACTTGAAGCGGTTGGTGGTCGGCGGCCTGGATCGGGTGTACGAGATCGGGCATGACTTCCGGAACGAGGGGATCGACCGGACGCACAATCCCGAGTTCACGATGCTCGAGTTCTACGAGGCGCATGCGGACTACACCGTCATGATGGGGCGGGTGGAGCAGCTCCTGGTGCGGGCCTCGTCGGCGGTGCGTGCGGTGCTGGGGCCGGACGCGGCGACAGCGGAAGAGCGCCTGCTCCTGCCGGCGGACAGCGCGGTGGATGTGCCGGCGTTCCAGCCCCCGTTCCCGCGCATGGAGTGGCTGCCCTCGTTGAACCGTGCGCTGGGCGAGGATGTCAACGCCCTGGATGATGCGGCGTTGCGGAACAGGGCGACCCGCATCGGGGTTCACAAGGTGGAGACGCTGAGCCGACCCAAGGTCCTCGACGAGATGTTCCAGGCGCTGGTGGAGTCCCATATCGATACGCCGACCTTTGTGGTCGACTACCCGGTCGAGCTGTCGCCACTCGCCAAGCCCAAGCGCGGCGTGCCGGGGCTCACCGAGCGGTTCGAGTTGTTTGCGAAGGGGAAGGAACTCGCCAACGCCTTCAGTGAGCTCAACGACCCGATCGACCAGCGGCAGCGGTTCGAGGCGCAGGCGCGCCTGAAGGCCGCGGGGGACGAGGAGGCGAGCGGGGTGGACGAGGACTACCTGCGGGCGATGGAGTACGGGATGCCGCCCATGGGGGGCGTGGGGATCGGCGTGGACCGGCTGTTCATGTACCTCAGTGGGGCGCAGAATATCCGCGATGTCATCCTCTTCCCGACGATGCGACCGGAATGAGCCAACTCGAGCTGGGGATCGCGTGGCGCTACCTGCGCAGCCGGCGCGGCTCCCGCCTGCTGTCGTTCATTAGCCTGATCGCCATCGGCGGCGTGATCGTCGGGGTGAGCGCGCTGATCGTGGTGATGGGGGTCATGAATGGCCTCCAGCGCGACCTGCGGGAGAAGATCCTCATCGGCTCCCCGGACATCCGCGTCCTGCCGTACGGCGAGGACCTGCGGATCGACGACTGGAAGGGGGTGCAGCGACGGGTGCGGGGCGAACCCGGGGTGGTTGCCTCGGCCCCGTTCGTGCTCACCCAGGGGGTGGTGAACGCGGGTCACGACTACCGCGAAGCCGCGTTCATCGCGGGGATCGAGCCGCTGGCCGAGGGCGAGGCCGGGGTCACGACGGTGCGCGAGCATGCGACGCAGGGCGACTTCTCGTTCCGTGCCTCCGATGGGTCCCTGCGGGGGGTGGTGATCGGCCGGTTGCTGGCGGCCAAGCTGAACGCCTACCCGAAGGACACCATCACCATCGTGACCGGGGGCGACCTCAAGCCGAATGCCGCCACGGGGATGTTTGTCCCGGTGACCGCGCAGTTCGAGGTCACGGGGATCTTCGAGACGGGGATGTACGAGTACGACAACACCTACATCTACACGTCGATTGCTGTCGCGCAGGAGCTGGCCGGCCTGGATTCCGCCGTGACGGGGATCGAGGTGCGCACGACGGATCGCTGGGTGGCCCACGACGTCGCGCCGCGGATTGCGCAGTCGCTCGGGTACCCGTATCGCACGGTCGACTGGCAGGAGCAGAACAGTTCGCTCTTCCAGGCGTTGAAGCTGGAGAAGCTCGGGATGGGGGTGATCCTGCTCCTCATCGTCCTCGTGGCCGCGTTCAACATCGTCTCCAACCTGACGATGGTCGTGACAGACAAGACGCGCGAGATCGGGATCCTCAAGGCGATGGGGATGTCCGCACGCTCGGTGCGGCGCATCTTCCTTGCCCAGGGCCTGACGATCGGGATGGTGGGGACCGGGCTCGGGCTCGTCCTCGGGCTCGCGGTGTCCGTCGCCCTTGGTCGGTACAAGTTGATCCGGCTCGACCCCTCCGTGTATTTCATCGATCACCTCCCGGTGGCGACGGAATGGATGGACGTCGTGCTGACGGTGCTCGCGAGTGTGGCCATTGCCGGGCTCGCCACGCTCTACCCTGCGCAGCAGGCTGCGCGACTCTATCCGATCGAGGCGATCCGCCATGAGTAGGGGTGGAGTTGTGGCGATGGCGTTCGTCGACCAGTCTTTGGTGTAGCGCGGAGCCCCCGTGAGCGTTCTCAAAGCCAGCGGAATCGCCAAGACCTTTCGCGGTGGGGATGGAGGGACCCTCTCCATCCTCAACGGCGTCAACCTCGACGTACGGCGAGGTGAGATGGTCGCGGTCGTTGGTGCCTCCGGCGCGGGGAAGAGCACGTTGCTCCACGTCCTGGGCGCGCTCGATCGCCCGACCCGCGGCGAGGTCTGGATCGACGGGGAGAGCATCGAGGGGCGCACCGACGATGAGCTCGCGGTCCTGCGCAACCGCAAGGTCGGGTTCGTCTTCCAGTTCCACCATCTCCTGCGCGAGTTTTCCGCCCTGGAGAACGTGATGATGCCGCTGCGCATCGGTGGGATGTCGCCCGCCGAGGCGCGCGCCCGCGCCGAGAAGCTGCTGGATCGCGTCGGGCTGACACCGCGGCGCGATCATCACCCGTCCCAGTTGTCGGGCGGGGAACAGCAACGCACGGCCGTGGCGCGGGCGCTGGCCACCGACCCGGCGATCCTCCTGGCCGATGAGCCGTCCGGCAACCTCGACCACGGCAACGCCGAGCGATTGCACGACCTCCTCTCGTGGCTCGCGCGGGACCTGGAGATCGCGATGGTGGTAGTGACGCACAATGCGTCACTCGCCGCACGGGCAAGTCGGACGATGGTGTTGGCCGACGGGGTGCTGGCCGAAACTGCCGACAAGGGAGTCGTGGCCTGAGATGCTCTGTGATGCCTGCCGGGAAGCGGATGCCAGTGTCCACCTGACGAAGGTCGTCGAGGGGGAGGTGACGCTCGTGCACCTCTGCGCGGGGTGCGCCGCGGAGCGCGGGATCGAGACCACCGCGCACACGACCCCCAAGAACGTGCTGGGGGAGTTCCTGCATGCGGCGCAGCAGCAGGTGGCCAGCGAAAAGGGCGCCGGCGACGAGACGGCCTGCACATTCTGCCGCCTGACCCTTCGGGAGTTCCGGGCGGTCGGGCGGCTCGGATGCGGCAACTGCTACGCGACCTTCGAACCCAGCCTGCGGCAGCTGCTGCGCCGGGTCCACGGCAACGCGCAGCACGTCGGTCGCAAGTACCTCCCGCCGGCGACCGAGATCCTGGCCAAGGCGACGACGGTCGGGGAACTCCGCGACCGGCTCCGGCGGGCCATCGTCAGCGAGGAGTTCGAGCTGGCAGCGAGCCTGCGCGACCAGCTGAGGGACGTGGAGTGACCATCGACCTATCCGCCGTCGCCGAGGGGGGGCTCGGTTGGCTCTCCGGAGGGGGTGAACACGCGGACGTGGTCCTCTCCACGCGGGTTCGGCTGGCCCGCAACCTGGACGGGATTGCGTTCACGAGCCGGGCGCGGGAGGGGGAGCGCCTGAGGGTGCTCCAGATGCTCCGCGACGCCATGCCCCACCTGCCGTCGTTGCAGGGAGGGCTGCTGTTGCGCCTCGAGGACCTGGACCAGAACGATCGGCGGCTGCTGCACGAGCGGCACCTGGTCAGCCGGGAACTGGCGGCGCTCGACGGGGGTGCCAGCAAGGGGGGCTCAGCCGTCTTTGTGGGGCAGGGCCACGGGATCATGGTCAACGAGGAGGACCACCTGCGCCTCCAGACGGTCCGGGGGGGGCTGGCAACGCGCGCGGCGGTGGATGCCCTCCTGGCCGTGGACCGGGAGATCGGGGCGAGACTGCCGTATGCGTATCACGAGGAGTTCGGCTTCCTGACAGCATGTCCGACAAACACCGGAACCGGACTGCGGGCCTCGGTACTTATTCACTTGCCGGGGCTGGTCCTGACCAAGGAGATCGGGAAGGTCCTCTCCGGGCTCCAGGCGATGGGTCTGACCTATCGGGGTTTGTACGGCGAGGGGAGTGAGGTGATCGGCAATTTCTTCCAGATCTCGAACCAGACCACGTTAGGCCGGTCCGAGGACGAGCTGGTCGATCACTTGCATCGGGTGGTGAGTCATGTGATCAAGCGGGAGCACGATGCCCGACGGGTGATGTGGCGGGAGGCGGGCTATATTATCGAGGACAAGCTGTGGCGCGCCTACGGGACGCTGCGGTTTGCGCGGAGCCTGACGTTCGAGGAGGCGATGAACTACCTCAGCGGCGTGCGGCTTGCGGTGGGATTGCAGCTGATCACGGGGCTGAGTGTGGCGACCCTGAATCGACTGCTGATTTTCAGCCAGCCGGCGCACCTGGGGTACGCCGAGGGGCGGGTGTTGGGGGAAGAAGAGGCGAACGTGGCGCGGGCGCGGTATGTACGAGAGGCGCTCGGCGCCGAAACTGACCAGGCGAAGCACTGACGGACGGTTATCCGCGAGGGATGCGATGAACGGCTACAACTTCACCGAACGTGTCCGCAAGGTCCTCCAGATGGCGCGGGAGGAGGCGCAACGCCTTCACCACGAGTACGTGGGGACGGAGCACATCCTCCTTGGCCTGATCCGCGAGGGCGAAGGGGTGGCCGCGGCGGTCCTCCAGAGCCTGAGCGTCGACCTGGATGACGTGCAGCAGCGCATCGAGGAGACGGTCAAGAAGGGGAAGGCCGGCCAGACGATGGCGCCCGACCTGCCGTACACATCCCGCGCGAAGAAGGTGCTCGAGCTGGCGATGAGCGAGGCGCGCGAGCTGCAGCACTCCTATGTCGGCACCGAGCACCTCCTGCTCGGGCTGTTGCGCGAGGAGAAGGGGATTGCCGCGCAGGTCCTGACCGATGCGGGGGTCAACCTCGATGCGGCGCGCGCGGAGACCCTCCGCCTGCTCGGCACCGACCCGTCGGCCACGACGCCGACGTCAACGCCCACGCCCCCCCCGGCGGCCGCGCCGGCCCCGAGCAGCAGCGCCAAGGGCGAGAAGAAGAGCAAGACGCCGGCGCTCGACCATTTCTGCCGCGACCTGACCCAGCTGGCGGCGGAGGGGCAGTTGGACCCGACCATCGGCCGGGCCAAGGAAATCCAGCGCGTGATGGAGATCCTCACGCGCCGCAAGAAGAACAACCCGGTGTTGATCGGTGAGCCTGGCGTGGGCAAGACGGCCATCGTCGAGGGGCTCGCCCAGTTGATTGCGGCCGGGGACTGCCCGGACGCCTTGCGCGAGCACCGCGTGTTGTCGCTGGACATGGCCGCGGTGATTGCCGGCACCAAGTACCGGGGACAGTTCGAGGAGCGGCTGAAGGCCGTGATGAACGAGATCGCGCAGAACAAGCTCGTGATCCTGTTCATCGACGAGCTGCACACGCTCGTTGGGGCAGGTGCCGCCGAGGGCGCGATCGATGCGAGCAACATGCTCAAGCCCGCGCTGGCGCGTGGCGAGCTGCAGTGCGTCGGTGCGTCCACGCTGAACGAGTACCGCAAGTACATCGAGAAGGACGGGGCGCTCGAGCGCCGCTTCCAGACGGTGATCGTGGAACCCCCCTCGATTGACGAGACGGTCGAGATCCTGAAGGGGCTGCGCTCGAAGTACGAGGACCACCATCGGGTCATCGTGCCGGATGACACGCTCGTCGCCGCGGCGAAGTTGTCGGAGCGCTACATCACGGACCGCTTCCTGCCGGACAAGGCGATCGACGTGATCGACGAGGCCGGGGCCCGCGCGCGGCTGGCGGCGCAGGTGCCGCCGTCGGATGTCGCGCAGCTCAAGGATGCGCTGGACAAGGTCAACGCCGAGAAGGAAGCGGCGGTGCGGGACCAGAACTTCGAGAAGGCCGCCGCGTTGCGTGACCGCGAGCGCGAGCTGCAGGGCGACATCCGGAAGAAGCAGGAGGAGTGGGAGAAGCGACGCCAGTCCCATCGGCCCACGCTGGGCGAGGAGGAGGTGGCGTTCATCGTCAGTCGCTGGACCGGGATCCCCGTCACGCGATTGCAGGAGGCCGAGAGCGCCCGCTTGCTCCGCATGGAAGAGGAGCTGCACGAGTCGGTGATTGCCCAGGAAGATGCGATCAAGGCGATTGCGCGTTCCATCCGTCGCAGCCGCGCCGGGCTCAAGGATCCCAAGCGCCCGATCGGGTCGTTCATCTTCTGTGGCCCCACCGGCGTCGGCAAGACGGAGTTGGCGCGGTCGCTGGCCCGCTTCCTGTTCGCTGACGTCTCGGCGCTGATCCGCGTCGACATGTCGGAGTACATGGAGAAGTTCTCCGTGTCGCGGCTCATCGGGGCCCCGCCGGGATATGTGGGCTACGAGGATTCCGGCACCCTGACCAAGGCCGTGCGCCGCAAGCCCTACAGCGTCGTGCTGCTCGACGAGATCGAGAAGGCCCACCCGGATGTGTTCAACATCCTGCTCCAGGTCCTCGATGAAGGGCACCTGACCGACAACTATGGGCGGGTCATCGACTTCAAGAACACCGTGGTGATCATGACCTCGAACGTCGGGGCCAAGGACATCACGCGGAACAAGTCGGTCGGCTTCAGCGCGCCGGACTTCAAGGCGAACTTCGACCGGATGGCGGACAAGGTGAAGGAGGAGTTGCAGCACACCTTCAACCCCGAATTCCTCAACCGGCTCGACGACACGATCGTGTTCCACCCGCTGACCCAGGAGCACATCGGGCAGATCGTCGGGATCATGCTGAAGGAAGTCCACCGGCGGCTGGCGGAGGGCGAGCTGACCCTCAAGCTGACCCAGGCCGGGCAGGAGTTCCTGGTCAAGCACGGGTACGACGAGCAGTACGGGGCCCGGCCGCTGAAGCGGGCGATCCAGCGGTACATCGAGGATCCCCTGTCCGAGAAGATCCTCATGGGTGAGTTCTCGAAGGGGGATGAGATCGAGGTGGACGTGGCCGCGGACGGCCAGCGGCTCGATTTCCGGGTACCGAATTCCGTCCCCAAGGCGTAATCCCCCCGGCCGGCTGGCGTGTCCAAGGGGCGGCCCGGTTCATTCCGAACCGGGCCGCCCCTTCTGGTGTATATTGTCCGGCTATGTTGCGACGGCGCATTGCGTTCCCCCTCCTGCTCGGACTCCTGGCCCGACCCCTCCTGTCTCAGGAGGCTCCGGCCCAGGGGCGCTGCGCCACCCCTGACTCCCTCATCGTCCGGGGGAACAAGCGCCTCACGGAGATGAACGTCCTGGCGGAGTCCGGGCTGGTGGCCGGCACGCTCCTGAATTTCAAGGCGATCCAGCGTTCGATCCGGGCCCTGTACGAGTCCGGGAACTACGAGCAGGTGTCGATCACCTGTGACCTCGACGACGTGAAGAACCGGGCCGCGCTGGTGGTTGAGGTGCGGGAGCGCCCGATGCTGGTCGAGGCGGACGTGAAGGGGGTCGAGCGCCTGTCGACGGGATCGGTGAAGGATCGGGTGGACCTGATCTACCAGCGGCCGCTGGATCCCTCCGCGGTGGCCCGTGTGGTCACGCGCATGGACTCGCTGTACGAGCGTAATGGCTACTACCTCGCACGGATCTTCGTGGACACGGTGGTCGCCGGTGATGGCGCGGTGCGGCTCACCTTCCGGGTGGACGAGGGGCGCCGCCTCGCGGTGTCCGGGGTCCGGATCGTGGGGAACCGCAGCCTGAGCGCGTCCGAGATCGCGAGCTCGATGAAGACGCGCCCGGAAGGATTCTGGTGGTTCCGCAAGGGTGAGTTTGACGACGACAAGTACGCGGGCGACCTCTCGGAGCGCCTGCCGAAGCTGTATGGCCAGCGCGGCTTCATCGATTTTCGCGTCTCGCGCGACACGATGATCATCGATCGCGAGCGCGGCAAGGCGTTGGTGCAGATCGAGGTGGATGAGGGGCCCCGCTACAAGGTCGGCGACTTCATCATCAACGGGAACAAGCACTTCTCCACGGAAGACGCGACGCGATTC
>JAEUJL010000337.1 GCA_016794835.1 Gemmatimonadota bacterium
TAGAACGCGCCGGTGTACGCGCGCACCTCCGCGCTCAGCTTGCGGCTCTGGTCGGTGCCGATCGAGACATTGGGGCGCCAGAAGCGGTAGGTGCCGGCGGGAATGTCCACACCCGGGATCGGGGAGAAGTCCTGCGTCAGGCGCTGCGTGATGAAGAAGATGTCCGGGTAGACCAACGCCCCGTTCTCGAACAACACGTCCACATACGCCTCGGTCGACGACTCCTGGAGCGAGGCCAGGTCCGGATCGGTGTAGAGGTTCGACTTGAAGAAGGCGTAGAAGCGCCGGATCGCCCGCGGCTTCCAGGACGGGCGCCAGTCATAGGCAATGGTTGGTTGATGCAGGAAGACGTTGGCCCGCGAGACGAACCCGGTCGCGGGATCGAAATCCTCGCTCACCAGCGTTTCCGTGAGGCTCGCGGCAAGGGTCGACGTCTGGTAGGTCAGCGTGGCAGAGGCGGCGACGCCGGGATCGCGCCCACCCGTCCCCCCAGTGGCCGAAAACATCCCGGAAGCCGTGGTCGTCCGGTTGAAGCGCACGAACCCATCGACGGCGCCGACGTACCCCGTGCTCGACGCACCGCGACGCACCGGCTGGTCGTGCCGCGCCGCGACCATGGCACCAAAACGGCCCACGTCGCCAACCGGGCGACTCACTCGCATGACCCCGAACGTGCTGGCCTCGGCGCTCCCTCCGCCCTGGTGCATCACGAGGGCGCCCAGTGAGCCCGACGACGCCTGGCGGACAAAGCGGATGCCCCCGCGCACCGGGATCACCCCACCCTCGCTCGAGAGCCCGATGCGCCGGGAGAAGAAGGGGCGTACCTGCAGGTCGTCCGACACCCCGAAGCGCGCACCAATGCCCCCGGTCGGCACCACGTCGAACAGGGACGCGGCCTCGAGGAAAAACTGTCGTCGTTCCGGGAAGAACACGGAGAAGCGGGACAGGTTCACCACTTCATTGTCGACATCCGCCTGGGCGAAGTCGGTGTTCACCGTCGCCTCGACCAGGGCGTTCGGCGTTGGCGCCCACAACACCTCGCCCCCGACCTGCCCCCGGGTCACGTCGGGGGTGCCGGATCCCCCACGGGGGGCCCGGTCGCTCCCGGACACGAACGGTCGAATCCTCAGGTCCCGGCCACTGGCCGGCGGGCGCAGGTTGCCTAACGATCCGCCGAACTCCAGGCGCGAGGCATCCAGGGCCCGCGGCCAGTCTCCCCACGCACTGATCTCGTTGTCGCGGCGGGATCGCCGGAAGAAGTTCACCCGCCACCGGTCGGCACCACCGGGATACCGCAGCATCCGCCAGGGGATGACCAACTCCGCACTCCATCCATCCTCCCGGAGGTGCGTGCGTACCTGCCACTGGCCGTCCCACGCCTCGTTGCGCGTGGATCCATCCCCGTCAAAGACCTGGTAGTCCTGCATCGCGCCCCACGCCGTCGCCTCCATCCCCACCGCGGTCCGCCCGTCGCCGAACGGGTCGACGATGAGCCCGACAAAGTCATTGTTGCGGGAGTCGAAGTCGCGACGCAGGTCGCGCACCCGCACCCCCGCACGCCCGAGCGAGTCGTGGGCAAGGAACCCCACGTAGAGGTTGGTCGCATCGTAGAGCACACGCACCTCGGTGTGGTGCCGCGATGGCTCGCCCTGTCGCGGCTCCACCTGCCGAAAGCCGGTCAATACACGGGCGGTCGCCCATGCGGCCTCGTCCAGCCGACCGTCCATCCGGATGGGGGCTGTGGTCGGCGTCGCCTCGAGGAGCCGCTCGGCCCGCGCGAACGAGCCCTCCTGCGCCGGGACGATCGAGGCGGTGAGAACGAGGAGCAACCCGGAGCGAATACAGTGGCGAAGGATCACGACGCGGTCATGGCAGGAAGGGATCGCAAGCTGACGTGCTGCAAGCGCTCGCGCCACGCCCGCCAGAGCGGAGCCAGCGGCTGCCCGGCGACGCCCTGGTGCCGACGCACCCGGCGCGGGCGCGCCATCCAGTTCGCCCGGCGCCACTGC
>JAEUJL010000340.1 GCA_016794835.1 Gemmatimonadota bacterium
CGCGACGCACCACGCCAGCGACAAGAGCCGGTTCCATGGCGGCGCGCACGGCCAGGAACAGGGTGGCGTTGTCAAACTGTCGAAACGGGAAGTAGACCGTCGGTCGCGGCAGGAGAAACTCGCGGAAGCGTGTGTCCGCCACGACACCGACCACGGTCGCCGTGAGCCCCGCCCAGAGGGCGACGCGTTCCCCCACGGCGTCCCGACCGGGGAAGAGCAGCCTCGCCCCGCCCTCGCTCAGCACCACGACGCGCGGCGCCGACTCCCGATCCCCGGCCTCGATCCAGCGCCCGGCGCGGAGCGGCAGGCCGGCCACGGCCATGTAGTCCGCGTTGGTGACTTCCATGTTGAGATACGCGCGCCGCGCGGTGTCATCGGGCGCGGCGTCGACTGGCGTCAGGCGCCCGTCCCATCCGGCGGGCCCCGCAAACGGGGTGGCCGTGATCGGCGCCACACCGGTGATGCCGGGCGCGGCCTTCACGCGCTCAAGGATCGATTCCATCGTGGTGCGGTACTTCTCCAGCGCGGCCCCTTCCTGGTTCTTCGGGACATCTCCCGCGTGGGGAAAGGTGAGCTCCGCAAAGGCCAGCGCGTGGGGTTGCGACAGTCCGAGATCCAGCGCCCGCTGGCGCGCGAGGCTGCGGACGCCGTGCATCGCGCCGAGCAGGACCACGAGGGCCATGGCCACCTGGGCGCTGACCACCAGGCGCCGGACGCGCACATGTGCCGCATGTGATCCGACCCCCGCGCGGGCATTGCCGAGGACCATCGAGGGATCGGTGCGGGCCACCACGAACACCGGCGCCAACCCGACAATCGCCACCACCACGGCACAGGCCGCGAGCGCCGCCGCGAGCAGCGTCGCATCGAGGGTCACCTGGTCGAGGCGAGGAATCGTGGGCGGCGCCAGCGCGACAAACAGCCGCAGCACCGCCATGGAACCAACGACGCCAAGCAGGCCGCCGATACCGGCCAGGACACCGACCTCGCCGAGCAGGTGCCGCACCAACCGGCCGCGACCTGCGCCGAGCGCGGTCCGGACCGCCAATTCCCGTTGTTGTATCGACGCGCGCACCAGGAGGAGCGAGATCACGTTCCCGCACGTGACGAGCAAGATGAGGATCGCCGCCGCGGCAAAGGCCCCAAAGATCGGCTGCACGTCGCCGTTGACGAGCGTGGGCAGCGTGCGCACCGTCGCCCGCGCGCCCTCGTACGCGTCCTGTCCCTGGCCGGCCAGCGTTCGGTAGTACGCCTCAACGACCTGGCGCGCCTGTTCGGGGGTCGCACCGGGCGCCAACCGGGCGACGACATCGATGCTCCACGGCGTCTGCGCCAGCGAGCCGTTGACGGCCGCGGTGGGCGCAAACGCCGACCAGAAGTCGACCCCGCGTGGGTAGTCGAGTCCGTTCGGGACGACGCCGACCACCGTGTAGGACGCCCCGAACCGCGGTTCCTGCAGCGTCCGGCCGATCACCCCGCTATCTCCACCAAACGACGTCCGCCATGCGCGTTCGCTCAGCACGATGACGCGCGATGCACCCACCACGTCGTCGTCCGCGCGCAGCGTGCGGCCGAGCAGCGCGCGGACGCCGAGCACCTCGAAGAAGGTGCCGCCCGCAAGGGTGCCGCGCATGCGGATGGGCGTGGCGCTGCCTGCGGGCGGCGTGAAGGTCCAGTCATACGCCCCGTTGTAGTCACTGGCCACCACCGTGGCGATCCCTGCCATGGCCGTGGCCAGCGGGCCGATGTCGGTGGGTCGCAACGGCAGGTGGGTGAACGACAGCGCGCGATCCGATCCCCACAGCACGACCACGTCGTCGGGGTCCGCAACGGGAAGGCCGCCAAAGGCAATTGCGCGAGCAATCACCCCGGTGGCCGACGTCAGTGCGATCCCGACGCCCAGCGTTGCGACCACAGTCAACGTGAAGAGGCGCGATCGGCTGAACAGGCTCCGACACGCGGCGCGGATGGTCGACATCACGGGTAGCGCCCCCGCACGCGGTGCGGCGTCACAACTGAAAGTGCATGCCGAGCCCGATGTACTGGATCTTCTGGCGGAAGAACTGCCCGTACGGCGATGGGCCCGTGTAGCTCTCGGCCATCAGGCTCCATCTGCGCGATGGCGGGTCGGCGCCGCGGGTGCGCTCGAACTCGAAACCCGCACGCGCGGAGACCGCCGGCTTCCAGTCCTGCTCCTGTGCCGCCTTGAGGTCGACGGCAAGGACCGGCCGGACACCACCAATCGTGGCGCCGAGGTTGATGAGCGGCGCGCCGCGGCGCACCTCGGCGCCCGCATGCGCCACGAACTTCTGCAGCGCCGCCGGGGACCGATGAAACAGGAACTCCCCTCCCCCATACAGGCGGATCGGGCCATCAATCGACAGCAGGGCCTCGGCGGCCTCGAACGAGAGGTTCACGCGTTCCGGGTGCTCGCTGCGCAGCAGGAACTCATCGCCCAGGTGTGAACTCTGGTGATAGACGCGGAGTCGCATGGCGAACGCGTCCCGCCGGATCGTGATCGGCACCCCGACGAGGTAGTCCGCATTGAGGAGGTCGAACGATTCGCTCCCCAGGTCAAACTGGGCAAAGACGGCGCCTTCGAGCGACAACTGCACCCCGTTGCCGCGGGTGCGTCCACCCCACCGCGCCAGGGGAAACTGGTCGCCCACCCCGACCGACCCGATGGTCGAGAGCGAGTCCCCCTCCCCGACCGTGCGCTGGTAACTCAGGAAGGAGCGAATCGCCTTGGGGTCGGCCAGGAGCGGACAGAAGACATCCCCGGTCGGCAGGCCCACGTAGGCCCGTTGCTCCGACTCGGGGATGCGCAGGCCGCACCGGTCGACGGCCGCCTGGGCGCGAAGCGCCGGTGCGACGGCGATCATCGCGACCAGCGCCGCGCGCCAGGGTCTCACGGGATCACCGTGGACTTCGGCAGGAACGGGGCACGGACCGGATCCGTCTTGGGCCCCTTCTCCTTCGACTTCGCCACCATCTTCTCGACCTCCTCCATCAGCCGCGCGTTGTTCATCACCACGCCGTCCTTGATGGTGTGCACGATCCCCTGCGTGCGGAACATCTTCCCGTCCTTGTCCAGGGCGAGGTCGCCGAACGAGTACAGGTACTTGAGGTTCATCGCCGGGTTGCCGTCGACGAGGAGCAGGTCGGCCTTGTAGCCGGGACGCACCATGCCGAGGTCCTTCTCACCGAGCGTCTGCGCCGAGTTGTAGGTTGCCGCCTTGATCACCTCGAGGCCGTGCATCCCCGTCTCGCGCAGCAGCTGGAGCTCGCGCACCGACGAGAACCCCGGCGTCGCCCAGATGTAGTTGTCGTCCGTGCCGAACGCGACGCGTCCGTTGCGCTTGTTGAATTCGTAGATCAGGTCGCCCCAGAGCCGGAAGGCCGTGGTCCAGTTGTATTCGTCGTCACTGGTCCAGTCGTAGTGGAAGGCACCGTGCCAGGCCGGGTTCGGCAGGTTCCACCCCCACAACGACTGGTGGGTGTACTTCTCATGCCACGGCAGCGAGCTGGCGCGGAGGAAGTCGCGGTTGGCCTCGTACACCACGCGCGTGGGCAGCATCGTCACCCCGCACTTCACCAGCGAGTCGGCGACCTCGGTCAGCAGGCGCTCCTTGTTGGTGTAGGTCCACACCTTGCCCGCCTCGCGGAAGCGGTCGTTCTCGTTGCCGTAGGAGTAGTTCGGGGGAAACGCCTGCGTCTTGTTGTCGAGCGCCGATTCCGCGTAGCCATAGTGGTGCTCGATCATCGTGATCCCCGCGCACGCCGCCCGCACCGCGTTCGTCACCGCCGTGTTCGACGGCTGCAGGTGGAACGAGGTGATCATCCCGTTCTCCTTCGCCGCCTTCGCAATCGCCGTCACCAGCTCGAGGGACCAGCCTAACGGGTCCATGGAGATCACGCGCAGGCCGGCATTGGCCATCGCCTTCACCACCTGCGGCGCCTTGGCCGGGTCGTCCAGGTCAGCCCGCGAGAAACCGGTCGTCCCCGAGCCGTACCCGCTCAGCGGGAACATGCGCGGGGCGATGATCTCGTTCGCCGTGCTCTTCTTCGCCTCGCTCATCGCCTCCGGCAGGCCACGGTCGGCGGCGTTGACCATCGTGGTCACCCCCATCGCCAGCTTGAGGTAGTAGACGTACTCGAGTTCCTGCGGGAGGGTGCGCAGGTGGGTGTGCAGGTCGACCATCCCGGGCATGAGGTACTTGCCGGTGCCGTCAATCACGCGGTCGCCACTGGTCCGCGTGATCTGGCGCCGCTGCGCGGAGACCGGGTCACGCGGGATCATCTGGGAGATCGTGTTCCCCTCTATCATCACATCATAGGGACCCGCCGGTGGCCCGCCATGCCCGGGGATCACCATCACGTTGGTGATCACCAGCGAGGCGTACGGCCCTTCGGCCAGGTCGCCGAACTTGCGCGTCGTGAGGGTGGCAGGAGTCGCCGGACGTTGGGCCGCCGCGGTGGCGGCCAGGGTGGCGAGGAGAAGAAGGGATCGCATGCGCATGTGTGGTCACTGGCGGGTCGGGGTGACGCGCCATCACGGAAAAGAGCGATCCCGCGCGCGTGACCGCAATCTCCGGGGCCGATGGCGACCCGCGACGGCCTCCTTCGAACGACCCCGGGTGGCTAGTTTGCGGATTCCCGTGGCGCGAACCCATTCCTCCCTGACCGATCCCGCCCCCCGCGCCGTCCCAAGCGCGCGGGAGGTGCCCGGCGTGGGCGCCGGGCGCCGGGCCGCGTACCTCATTGACCTCGACGCGACCGCCGCGAGATCGGATGGGGTCGTCATCGTCCTTGGGGTCGAACACCAGGACGCCACCGGCGCCTGGGGGCCCCCGGAACCGGTCGGGGGCGCCGCCGTGCGCCAGTCCGGCGCCCCGGATGCGCTGGAACGGGAGTTTGCACAGGTCCTTCCCGTCGTCGCGCGGGACACGCCAGCGGCCCCCGGGCAGGTCATCGTTCCCCCGGAGCGCTTTGGGACGACGCTCCGGCACATGCTCGCCTCGGGACGCGGCCGCGTGCACTTCACCAGCGATGGCCCCTACCAGGCCGTGCGCTGGGACGACGGCGCCGCGTGGGAGATCGAGGTGATCGTGACCCCGGACCGCGGCCGCGAGCGCTTTGTGGTGGAGGGTTTCTTCTCCCGCGACGGCGAACGGCTGTCGATCTCGGCGGCCTCCGCCATCGTGCGGGGTGGCCTGTTCCTGGTGGATGACACCATCCACCGCTATGTCGACGACGGCCGCTTTCCCGTGCTCCTCGCGCTGGGGACCCGCGCGCG
>JAEUJL010000383.1 GCA_016794835.1 Gemmatimonadota bacterium
GGGTGCGGTGGGGGTGTCGTAGTCCCAGATGTCGTGGTGCACGATCTGGTAGTGCCACTGCCGCTTGCCCGTGCGGATATCGAGCGCGACGAGCGAGCTGGAGAAGAGGTTGTTCCCGGGGCGGTGCCCGCCGTAGTAGTCCCCGGTCGCGCCCTCGACGGGCAGGTAGACCCACCCGCGCCGCGTGTCGAGCGAGAGCGGCGCCCAGGCCCCTGCGTTTCCGGTGTAGGTCCAGGAGTCGGCCTCCCAGCTCTCGTTGCCCGTCTGGCCCTTCACCGGGATCGTGTTGAAGCGCCACTTGAAGGCCCCGGTCCGTGCATCGATGGCGATGATGCGCCCCGGGACGTTGCGCCGCGAGCGCGGCTGGCCGCCGAGCTCCAGGGCGGGACCAATGACGATCGTGTTATCCCAGATCAACGGCGGCGAACTCGAGCCGATGGCCGCGGAGTCCACGTTGACCTCGACCCCGAGGTGCCGCTTGAGGTCGACGAACCCTTGTTCACCGAATGCAGGGACCGGCTTCCCCGTCTTCGCATCCAGGGCCACCAGGCGGAACCCGGGGGTGGTGACGAAGATCCGCTCGTCCGCGCCTTGCGCCCAGTAGGAGACCCCGCGCCCGGAGTTGCGGCGCGGCGACACCGCTCGCCGCGGCCCATCGTCGTAGTCCCAGCGCCACTTGGGCGCCCCGGTGCCGGCATCCACCGCAATCACGGAACGATTCACGCCGCTCGTGAAGTAGAGCGTGCCCTTGACCATCAAGGGCGTGGAGATGTTGCGGACGTCCGGTGGCCGCTCCGCCGTGTCCGGCGCCCACCGCCACGCCACCGCCAGGCGACTGACGTTGGACTTGTCGATCTGCGCCAGCGGCGAATAATGCGTCCCCGCGTAGTCGCGATGGTGCACGCGCCACTCCCCATCCGCCTGCGTCCCCGCCGACTGCGCCCGCAGGCCGTGGGCCAAGGCCAAGCTGGCCAACGCCACCCACCGCCCAGCGCGCCGCAGCGCCCCGTCCGTCCATTCCGTGCCGCTCGTGCTCCTCGTGCCGCTCGTACTGCCCATACCTGTCATCCCTCGCATGTAATTCCAGCTCATGTTTTCACACCACGTCACGACGCCGTCTGCCGACCCGCGACCCGCGACCCGCGACCTGCCACCTCCCGTCACCCCTCCGCATCCGGAACCGGACTCGCCACCACCGCCTTGCGCTCCTGCCAGGTCACCCCGCGCTTGATCCACTCCGGCGCCGGCTCGCCCTTGAGGTAGTGCCCGAACCACTCGAGGATGCGGCGGTGGTAGTCAATTTGGTTCTCCTTCTTGCGCAGCCCGTGGTCCTCGCCGGGGTAGACCAGCATGACAAAGTCCTTCTTGCCGGCGCGGCGCGCGAAGTTGTAGAACTCCACCCCCTGGTGCCAATCGACCGTGCCGTCGGCGTCACCGA
This sequence comes from Gemmatimonadota bacterium, assembly GCA_016794835.1. GTDB lineage: Bacteria > Gemmatimonadota > Gemmatimonadetes > Gemmatimonadales > Gemmatimonadaceae > RBC101. Next base: position 1,439 of record JAEUJL010000383.1, read on the forward strand.
ACATCATGAGCATCGGGCGCTGGAGCTGGTGCACGAAGGCGGCCGGGGAGTTGCGCACGTGGCCCTCGAGATCCTCCCAGGGCGGCTTGACCATGCGCCCCTGCCCCGTCTCCCAGTGGTCGAACTCGGGCATCCCCGCGCTCCAGTGAAAGGCGCCGGCAAACGACAGGAAGTTCGTGATCGGCGCGCCGGCAATCGACGTCGCAAAGAGGTTGGTCTGGGTCGGGGCATACGTCGCCTCGTATCCTCCCCATGAGTGGCCAACCAGGCCGATGCGGGCGGAATCCACCACGCCCATCGCGATCACCGCCTTCACGGCGGGCACGAGGCTCTCCATGTAGGACCGCCCCGGATCGCCCCAGCGAAAGACAATGTCCGGCGTGAAGACGAAGTACCCCTGCTGGGTCCACACCGTGCGGTTGTAGTACGTCCGCTCCGACGGCACCATGAAGCGATGGACATCCTGCGACATCAACTCGTAGGTGTTCACGATCATCGGGTACTTCTTCGACGGATCGTAGTTCGCCGGGTAGTAGAGGGCCCCCTGCTGGCGGCGACCCGAGTCACTGGTGAACTCCACCAACTCGCCACGACCCCACGCCTGCGCCCCGTG
>JAEUJL010000404.1 GCA_016794835.1 Gemmatimonadota bacterium
GGGTCGTCGTACACCGACACGTCAGGCGCCGTGGTGCCCTACAGCTGGAATGAGCAATCGGTGCAGCTCCTCGCGCGGCTCCCGCTCACGCGCGTCATGGGCCAGCGTCGCCAGTCCCTCACGCTGGCGGCCGGGGTCGCCCGCACCCGCGTGACCGACCAGCCGGTGCGGTTCCGCTTTGACAACAACAACGGGCTGTTCACCCCGGTCGTCTACAGCGTCACCGCGAGCCATGTGCGCGCGGCGGCCTTTCGCGACCTCCTGCAAACCGGGGCCTCGGCCTCCGTGGTGTACCGCCACACGCCGCTCCAGGGTGACTACGACAGCCACCTGCTCGCCGCGCGCGGCACGGCCATCGCGCCGGGCCCGTTCCGCAACGACGCCCTCGTCCTGGATGCGGGGCACGAGGAGCAACGCCCTGATGAGTACCGCTTCTCCAGCGAGCTGCTCTTCCCTCGCGGCTTCAGCCGGCGGTATCACGACCGGCTCACGCGCGCCGGGGCAGCGTATCACCTGCCGTTGCTGTATCCCGACCTTGCCCTTGGACCGCTGGCCTTCGTGCGCCGCATCCAGGGGGCCGGCTTCGTCGATGTCGCCCGGGGCGCGGATCGCACCGGCGCGCGCGTGGTCGACTATCGTTCCGTCGGCGGGGAGCTCACCGCCGACATCGCCCCGCTCGGCATGAGATCCACCATGCGGTTAGGTGTGCGGCTCTCGCAGCAGCTCACGGGCGAGAAGCGCGCGCGCACCGAGTTCCTGGTGGTGCTGCCGCAGTAGGCACCCCGCGTCGCGCGTCACCCTCCACCTCACGTGCCCCCGTTGTCCATTCGACCCGCCGCGCACTACAACCAGGCGTACTTCGACAAGTGGTACCGCCACCCGAAGCACCGCGTCAAGTCGCCGCTCGACATCCGCCGCCAGCTGGGCTTTGTGGTCGCCGCCACGGAGTACATCCTCGAGCGACCGGTGACCAAGGTGCTGGATGTCGGCGCCGGCGAGGGGAACTGGGGGCAGGCGCTCAAGGCGCTGCGGCCACGCGCGAAGTACTACGGGGTCGATCCCAGCGAATACGCCGTCGAGCGGTTCGGCAAGGCGCGCAACATCCGCCGCGGCGGGTTTGGCGACCTCGCCGACCTCCGCCTCCCGGATGACTTTGACCTGGTGCTCTCCTGCGGCGTGATGAACTATGTCGCACCGCGAGAGCTGGCGACCGGGCTCCGCTGGTTGACCACCGCGTGCGTGGGCGTGGCGTACTTCGAGATCTTCACCGCGGCCGATGATGCGGTCGGCGACTTCAGCCGTTCCGCCGCACGATCCCCCCGCTCGTGGCGCGCGCTCCTCAAGCGGACCGGATGGACCCCCCTGGGGATGCACCTGTACCTGCGCAGCGACATGGCCGGGATCGCGGCCGCCCTCGAGCGCGCCGTGCCGTGAGGCGTGGGTCGCGTCCGCGTCTCCCCCACCTCCCCGTGCCGCCCACGTCATGACAAACTCGCCCATGCGACTCCTGGCCCTTGCGTGCCTCACGACGACGACCGCCCTGGCGCAGGGGCGCCCCGCGCGGACCGACCTGCCGCTGCAGCTCACGCGCGAGACGGCTACCTGGCTGGCGGCCCTCCCCATCGGCTGCGTGGACAAGCCCCACGAGCCGCCGCGCAGTCGCGGCTACCTCTATGAATCCTCCATCCGGATCGCACCGGACTTCCAGAAGACGCGCGCCTTCTATGGATGCTCCGACTGGCACTCCGCGGTGAACTCCACCTGGACCCTGGTGAAGATCCTGCGCGCGCACCCGGACCTCAGCGTGGCGCGGCTCATTCGCGAGAAGCTGAACGAGCACCTGGCCCCGGGGCCGATGACCGGTGAGGTCGAGTTCTTCAACGGGGAGGGCGATCGCACCTTCGAGCGGCCGTACGGGTGGGTCTGGCTGCTGCGGCTCTATGGCGAGGTCAAGACGTGGGACGACCCCGATGCGAAGAAGTGGGCTGCCGCCCTGGAACCCCTCGCACGCCTCTTCCTCGAGCGGTTCCCCGCGTACCTCAAGGGACTGGCAGCGCCCATTCGCGTCGGGACGCACGCCAACACCGCGTATGCGCTGCTCCTCCTGCACGAGTACGCGCGCATGACCGGCGAGTCCGTGGTGCAACAACAGGTGGAGGAGCGCGCCCGCGCCTTTTTCCTGGCCGATGCGGGATGCGCGCCTAACGTGGAAGTCTCCGGCTCGGACTTCTTCGCGCCCTGCCTCCTCGAGGCGTCTATGATGGGGCATGTCCTCCCCCAGGCGGAGTTCGTCCGCTGGCTCGGCGCCTTCCTGCCGGATCCCGACAGCCCGGGGTTCAAGGCCTACACCACCACGGTGGAGATGGCCGGTGCCAACGCCGACCTCGAGAAGGCGAACCTCATGGGAGCCAAGGCGCACCTGATCGGCCTCGCCGTGAGCCGGGCGAAGAACCTCGAGGACATCGCCAGGGCGCTCCCGTCGAGCGACAAGCGAGTCGCCGCCTATCGACGGCTGGCGGCGATGCAGGCCAGGGCGGGGATCAACGGGATGTACGATGCCGACTACGTCGGGACCCACTGGCTCGGCACCTACATCGTCGACTACCTGGTGAGCGCCGGCCGGTAGCGCGGGGCTGGTAAGACGACACTGGGCCCCGGATCGGCGGTCGCTCTCGCTCCCTGGTCCGGGGAGCAATTCGGAAGTGCAGAGAGAACCGGTCCGGTCGCTTCCGCATCTGGGTGTGCTCAGGTGAAGTGTCCCGGCGAAAGCCGGGACCCAGTGTCGTCGCACCGGGGCACTTGGTTCAGGCGCGCGGCCCTGAGCCAACGGCCTCGCGGGGTCCCGTGCCTCATCCGGGCGCCCGAAGTCGGCGACGGGAACTTCCCAACGCGAGCGATATTGATATCTTGTTATCAGTAACGCGACGCCTGGGACATGGAACGGAACACTCGGCAGAAATCAGCGGTCAGGGAGGCCTTAGTTGTTGCAGGAAGGCCACTTACGCCGTTCGAGATACTCGAAGGCGCCCAGGCGCTGGTCCCCGGCATTGGGATCGCGACCGTCTACCGCGTCCTGAAATCGATGACCGCGGACGGGAGTGTGGTCCCGGTGGAGCTCCCCGGGAGCGCGACCCGCTACGAGACGGCGCACCGAGGGCATCACCACCATTTCCACTGCCGCGGCTGCGAACGCGTCTATGAAGTGGCGGGGTGTCCGCCCGACCTGGCCCGCTTTGCCCCGCCGGGGTTCGTGCTCGATGGGCACGAGGTGGTGCTCTACGGACGCTGCTCGACCTGTGCGGTCGCCGGGGAGGGCTGAGGCATGTCACCCTGGGTGAGCAGCCTGGCCGTCGTGGCCCTCGTCTCCGCGCTCCCCCTGCTCGGGATCACGGTCTTCGCACAGCGACCCCAGCTCCTCGGCAGGCATCTCGGTCGCCTGGTTCCGCTCGCCGCCGGAGCGCTCGTTGGCGCGCCGCTCTTCCACCTCATTCCCGAGGCGCTCGCCAAGGGTGGCGCGAGCCTCACCGTCATGGGGTGGATGGCCGTGGGTGGGAGTGCCTTCTTCGTGATGGACCGCCTGCTGCACGCGCGTGTGGCCCCCGCCGGCCTCGGTGGGGTGACTCTTCCTGGGGAGATCGCGGTGGCCGGGCCGGCGCGCATGCGGGAGCTGGTGCCGCTGCTCGTGGTCGGCGACGCCCTGCACAATGCGGTCGACGGGATCCTCATCGCCGGTGCGTATCTCGACGAACCCACGTTAGGTATCGTGACGGGGGTGGCGATTGCCCTGCATGAGTTGCCGCGCGAGCTCGGCACCGTGGCCCTGCTGCTCGCGGCGGGGATGACGATGCGGCGTGCCGTGGCGCTGAACGTCGCGACGGCCGTGCTCGCGGCGGTGAGTGCCATCGCGACGCTGGTGCTGGGTGCCGGCGTGGTGTCGTCGAGCGGTGTCTTGCTGGCGCTGGGGGCGGGGACCTTCATCTACCTCGCCGGCGCGCTCATCCTCAGCGAGTGGCGCAGTGTCCATTCGCGCAATGACCTCGCGATGCGCGTCGCGCTGTTCGCCGCAGGTCTCCTGCTCACCACGCTCGGGCGGCACACGCACTGACCACCGGTTGACGCCCGGGGTAGCTTGCGGGGACCCTCGCCCCCGCCCCGGTGGAACGCATCAACCTCGCCGAGAAACTCGCCGCCGTCGCACATCCGTGGCAGCCCCACACCGTGGCAGAGTTCAACGGGCACGACCTCATGGTCGCCAGGTTCCAGGGGGAATTCCGGTGGCACTCGCATGACGACACCGACGACCTCTTCCTGGTGCTGCGTGGGCGCGTGACCCTGCAGCTGCGAACCGGCAACGTCGAGTTGGGCCCCGGCGAGCTGTTCGTCGTGCCGCGTGGGGTGGAGCATTGTCCGCGCTCCGACGACGGCGCCGAGGTGCTGCTCATGGAACGCACGGGAACGCCGAACACGGGCGACGCGGCGACGGCGGAGCCTCGTCGGGTCCTGTAGATGGTCGAGACGCTGCTCTCGGAGGGCGGGGTCGCCCTGGCGCGCTGGGTGTCGTTTGTCGGCACCCTCCTCGCCATCGGCGTGGTCATGTTGCGGCGCGTCTCGCCCGAGGATTGCGCGACGCCCGCCGTGCACCGCATCGCGCGCGTGGCCGGGTGGTGCCTCCTGGTTGGTGCGGTACTGCGCATGTCACAGCAGGCGCTGCTGTTCGCGCCGGCGCCGGAGGAAGCCCTCGGGATGGTGGGCACCCTCGTCGCGATGCCGTGGGGGTACGCCTGGATGGTGCAGGTGGCGGCGTCCCTCGTGCTCGTCATCGCGCCGCGCCGGGTCGCCGTCCCACAGCCGCCGTTGACCGGCACGCTCGTCGCGCTGGCTATCGCGTGCGTTCCCGCATTCCAGGGACACGCGATAGGCTCCGAACGATTGACGACACTCGCCATACTGGCCGATGGCGTGCACGTGCTGGCTGGTGGGTTCTGGCTCGGGACGTTGGGGGTGCTCCTCCTGGTGACCTTTCGACGGCACGATGTCGTCCTCGCCGATGTCGTTGCCCGCTTTTCGCCGATCGCGCTGGCC
>JAEUJL010000425.1 GCA_016794835.1 Gemmatimonadota bacterium
CTGCGGCAGCGCTACGGGTGGGCGGAGTTCTTCCTGTTTAGTGAGGACCGCAACCGCCCGATCCGGATGTTTGACGAGGTCCCGCAGCGGTGGGCGGTGGGTGGCCCGTTCCAGGCACACCAGGGGAGCGCGGACCGGGGCGAGTACTACACCTTCCAGGTTGGGGTCTGGGCGCATCGCGCCGCCTTGCCCCGCCTGTCGGTCGAGCTCGACGCGCTGCAGGGGCGAAAGGGTGGCGTGATCCCGCGACGCGCGCTGACCTGCTTCAACATCGAGGGGATCGACTGGGCGGGGCAGGGGTTCCGCAAGGATGTCAGCGTGGCCGCCGGACGCGTCCAGCCCCTCTGGTTCGGCGTCGACGTCGACTCCGCCCTCGCCCCCGACGTCTATGAGGGTGATGTCACGATCAGCGCCGAAGGGGTGCGCCCCCAGAAGATCCGCGTGGCGTTGACCGTCGGGCCCGCGCTGGCGGTGAACCACGGCGATGATGAACCCACGCGGTTGACGCGCCTGCGGTGGCTCAACTCGCAACGGGCGGCCAACGATGAGCTCGTGGCTCCGTTCACCCCGATGACCCGCGAGGGACGCTGGGTCGGCGTCCTTGGTCGGCGCCTCCTGGTGGGACCGGACGGCCTGCCGGCCCAGGTGACGTCCACCTTCACGCCGAGTGTCACGCGGGTGGATGGGGCCCCGCGTGAGCTGCTCGCCGCCCCCATGCGGTTGGACGTGACCGCGGCCGATGGCACGCCGCTCGATTGGCGGGGCGCTGCGCCGGCGTTCGGCCCGCGCACGGATGGGGCGGTGACCTGGCAGGTGCAGCGGGAGGGCGGGAACGGGTTGGTGATGGATCTCCGGGCGCGGATGGAGTTCGACGGGACCGCCGAATACCAGGTGAGCCTCCGCGCGCGCGAGGCGACATCGTTAGGCGACGTCCGCCTGGTGCTCCCGCTGCGCGCGGACGCCGCGCGGTACATGATGGGGCTCGGGCAACCGGGGGGACGCCGACCGGCCACCTTTGCCTGGACCTGGGACGTGGCGCGGAAGAACCAGGATGCCGTCTGGCTGGGTGACGTGAACGCCGGCGTCCAGCTTACCCTCAAGGACGAGGCGTACGTCCGGCCCCTCAACACCAACTTCTACCTGTCCAAGCCCCTGGTGCTCCCCCGGTCGTGGGGGAACGGTGGGCGCGGTGGATGTGCGCTCTCCACCGTACCGGTCGAGCCGACCCGTGTCGCGCGGCGCTCGGGCGCGGGTCCCGCGACAGCGGACAGTGTGGTCACCCTCACCTGCTTCTCGGGACAGCACACTCTGGCCGCCGGGGAGACCCTGCGCTTTGACCTGCGTCTCGCGCTCACGCCGTTCAAGCCGATCGACACGGATGCCCAGTGGGCGACGCGGTACTTCCACGCCTTTGTCCCCGTCGACTCCATCGCCCGGCGCGGGGCCAACACGGTCAACGTGCACCACGCCAACCGCGTGAACCCCTGGATCAACTATCCGTTCCTCGAGTCGGCGCAGATGAAGGCCTACGTGGACAGCGCCCACGCCCGCGGCATCAAGGCCAAGATCTACTACACGGTGCGCGAGATCACCAACCACGCCCCCGAGTTGTGGGCGATACGCTCGTTAGGCGACGAGGTGCTCGCCCGGGGCCCGGGGGGCGGCGGGGCCTGGCTGATGGAGCACGGGGGCGACGACTACCTCTCGGCCTGGCATGTCGCCGGGATCCGTGACGCGGCGCTGGTCACGAGCGGGGTGTCGCGCTGGCACAACTTCTATGTCGAGGGACTCGACTGGCTCGTGAAGCATGTGGGCATCGATGGACTCTACATCGATGATGTCGCCTTCGACCGCACGACGATGAAGCGCGTGCGCCGCGTGCTCGACCAGGGCAACCGCGGGGCCCTCATCGACCTGCACAGTGCCAACCAGTTCAACGTGCGCGACGGGTTTGCCTCCAGCGCCAACCTCTACCTGGAACACTTCCCGTTCATCAATCGCCTCTGGTTCGGCGAGTACTTCGACTACAACAGCAAGCCCGACTTCTGGCTCGTGGAACTCTCCGGCATCCCGTTTGGGCTCATGGGGGAGATGCTGGAGAAGGGGGGACATCCCTGGCGCGGCCTGACCTTCGGGATGACGAATCGCATGCCATGGTCCGGCGACCCGGCGCCCCTCTGGGCCGTCTGGGATGCCTTCGGCATGGCCGGCAGCCAGATGTCGGGGTGGTGGACGCCCGGTGCCCCGGTTGTGACGGACGACACACTGGTGCTCGCGTCCACCTACCACAAGCCGGGGCGTGCCCTGGTCGCTCTCGGCAACTGGAGTTCGGACCCGCGGTCCGTGCGTCTCCGCATCGACTGGGCGGCGCTGGGCATTCAGCCGCGTGGCGCCCGGATCGTTGCCCCCGCCGTGCGGGATTTCCAAGAGGCAGGCCAGTGGCCACCAGGTGAGCCGATCACGGTTCCGGCAGCGAAAGGGCTCCTCCTGGAGCTGACCGGGACACCCCTCGCGCCCGCCGGTCGGAACCGTCGCCGTCAGTAAATCGTCATCTCCGCGGACGAGACCCCAAACCCTCGAGGGCGCGGCGCGCATGGTGTTGAGCTGGTGGCAGGAGGTGTGGCGCGGCGACCTGGAGCGCTCCGACCTCGCGATGCAGGCCGAGCATCGCGTGGCCCGGTCGCGCTTCGTGCTGATGTTGGTGCTGGCGGTCTTTGGTGGCATCCTGGCCATCTCGGACCCGACCCATGTGGACTACGTCCGGGCCGTGCCCGTCAACCTGGGCTGCCTCGCGCTGGCCCTTGCGATGCTGGTGGTCACGCGGCGCGGCGAGTGTCCCATGTGGCTCTCCGTGGCGACCGCCATCGGCGACGTCTCCCTCGTGTCCCTGCTCCACGTCCTGGACCTCGTCCAGGGCAATCCCAGCATGGCCGTGAACGGGCGCGTGACCTTCATGGGCTACTTCCTGGCCCTGGTGGGCACCTGCATCCGCTGGGACCGACGGGTCGCCTGGAGCGCCGGGGTCGTCGCCGCGCTGCAGTACCTCGGCATCGTGATCGCCGCCGACCGGATGTGGCCCGCCACGGCGACGCGCGACGTGCTCCAGTACGGCCTCTTCGACTGGGGCGTGCAGGTGGAACGCGCCGTCGTCCTCGTTCTTTTCGGGTTTGTCTGTGGGCGGATCGCTGCCTGGGCCGTGACCCTGCGCGAGCATGCGACCACCGACCTCCTGACCGGCCTGATGACGCGACGCACCTTCGAGGGGCGCGTGTCCGACGAATTGCTGCGCACCCGCCGCCTGGGAACGCCGCTGAGCGTGGCCATGGTGGACATCGACCACTTCAAGCGCATCAACGACGAACATGGCCACCAGGCGGGTGACGCGGTCCTGCGCGCGGTCGGAGCGGTCCTGTCCGGGGCGATTCGCCGGACCGACCTCGTCTGTCGGTGGGGCGGTGAGGAGTTCGCGATCGTCTACCTGGATACCTCGGTGGACGATGCAGCGGTCCACGTCGAGCAACTGCGGGATCGGGTCCGCGCCCTTCGGGTGCGCGCCGGGTCGGGGCACGAGATCGGGGTCACCATTTCCGCCGGGCTCGCCGGCGGAACGGGGCAGATGACCCTCGAGTCACTGGTCCGGCAGGCCGATGCCCGCCTGCTCCGTGCCAAGCGGGATGGCCGGAACCAGTTGGTCACCGTCGAGGTGCCGGTCATATCCTAGGGTCGAGCGGAGTGCAGGGGGCGCGCGTAATATCCCTGACACCTTCATGGCGCCCTGGCGCCGGAGATCCGCTCCCATGCTGACGCGACGCGACTGGATGCAGGTGACCGCCGGTGCCGGGCTTTCGCTCGGGCTGACTCCCCGCCTCCTGCACGCCCTGGCGCAGGGCCAGATCATCCGCCGGGCCATTCCCGGGTCCGGCGAGATGCTGCCAGTGATTGGCCTGGGCAGCTCGGCCACCTTCTCCCAGGTCGCCCGCAGCGAGGACGTCGCCGCCCTCAAGGCAGTGTTCCAGGCGATGATCGACCGGGGGGCCACCGTCTTCGACACCGCGCCGAGCTACGGCGCCTCGGAGCAGACCGCCGGGAACATCGTGAACGAGATGGGGGCCGCGTCGAAGTTCTTCTGGGCCACCAAGCTCAACGTGGCGGGTCGTGGCGCCACCACGGCGGATCCCGCCGCCGCCAAGGCCCAGGTGGAGCGCTCCTTCGCGATCTTCAAGCAGCCGAAGATCGACCTGATCCAGGTGCACAACATGGGCGACCCGGCCACGCAGCTCGGCATCCTCAAGGAGTTCAAGAAGGAAGGACGGGTGCGATACATCGGCATCACCACCACCTCCGACGGCCAGTACGGCGAGCTGGAGCAGGTGATGCGCAACGAGCCCCTGGACTTCATCGGGATCGACTACGCCGTCGACAACCGCAACGTGGAGGAGCGCATCCTCCCGTTGGCGCAGGAACGCAAGATCGGCGTGCTCGCGTACGCGCCATTCGGGCGCACCGGGTTGTTCCGTCGCGTGGGAGACCGGCCGGTGCCCGAGTACGCCCGGGAGTTCGACGCCACCACCTGGGCGCAGGTCTTCCTCAAGTGGATCGTCGGGCACCCGGCCATCACGGCCGTGACGCCGGCAACGAGCCAGGCGAAGAACATGCTCGACAACATCGCCGGTGGGGTCGGTCGGTTGCCGACGGCGGCGCATCGCAAGCAGCTCGCGGAGTTCATCGACAGCCTGCCGGCTCCGGAGCGGAGGAGGGGGTAGGCGTCGGGGGAACGGACGGGGAGACGCCCAGGCGGAAGGCCGGGGCGATCTGGAAGGGCGAACCGCACTGGGCGAACCGCCAGGGCGCGGCACGGGCAGTACGAGCGGCCCGTGCAGCACGAGACCCGTGCCCCCCGTGCGGCTCGTGTTTCATCTGTATCGGACACCGCCTCTTCCGCCCGCCACGACCCCCCGCTACCATCCCGCGCCCTCAACCCTTCCTGAATGTCCGAAGGTTCTCGCGACCCGGAGATCCAGCACGAAACCCGGGACGATATCGCCGCACCCACGCACGGCGAGCCGGAGCTTCCCCCCACGGCGCACCCGGTCCCGCCGAGTACCATCGCGCGACTGGGCCGCAACCTGACATTCCGGGTCCTCGTCGCGATCACCCTCGGGATCATCCTTGGTGTGGTCGCCCCGTCGTGGGGCAAGGCGATGAAGCCGGTGGGCGACACCTTCGTCAACCTCGTCCGGATGGTGATCGCCCCGATCATCTTCCTCACCATCGTCATCGGCATCGCCCAGACGACCGACCTCAAGAAGGTCGGACGGGTCGGGCTGCGCGCGTTCATCTACTTCGAGATCGTGACGACCTTCGCCCTCGCCATCGGGGTGATCGTCATGAACCTGGTCCGCCCCGGCGACGGGATCGACGCGTCGCGCCTGGCCACGGGTGACATCTCCCGCTACACCACCGCGGGGGAGCAGATGAACTGGGTGGACTTCTTCACCCACATCGTGCCGAGCAGCGTCGTGGGCGCCTTTGCCCAGGGCGAGATCCTCCAGGTGGTCTTCTTCTCCGTCATCTTTGGCGTCGCCCTCGCCTCGCTGGGCCGCACGGCGCGCCCCGTGACGCGCGTGCTGGACCGCCTGATGACGGTCTTCTTCCGCATTGTCGGCATCGTCATGGTGGTGGCCCCGATCGGGGCCTTTGGCGCCATGGCCTACACCATCGGGAACTACGGCCTCGGCTCCCTCGTGGCCCTCGGCCGGCTGATGGGGACGGTCTACCTGACGATGTTCCTCTTCATCTTCATCGTCCTCAACCTCATCGCCCGGCTCTACGGCTTCTCGCTCTGGCGGCTGATCGTGTACATCAAGGACGAGATCCTGATCGTGCTGGGCACCTCATCCAGCGAGGCGGTCCTGCCCCGCATGATCGACAAGATGGAGAAGTTCGGCTGCGCGCGGCCGGTCGTGGGGCTGGTGATCCCCGCGGGGTACTCGTTCAACCTGGATGGCACCTCGATCTACCTGTCCATGGCGACGCTGTTCATCGCGCAGGCGTACGGGGTGGACCTCACCGTGGGGCAGCAGCTGTCGGTGCTCGGGGTGCTGATGATCACCTCCAAGGGAGCGGCTGGCGTGACGGGGTCGGGATTCATCGTCCTCGCGTCTACCCTCGCTGCGCTGCGCGTCGTCCCGATGGAGGGGTTGGCCCTCCTCCTCGGTGTCGATCGATTCATGAGTGAGGCGCGCGCGATCACCAACCTCATTGGGAATGCGGTCGCGACGGTGGTCGTCGCCAAGGGTGAAAAGGGCTTCGATCCCGCGGTGCACGCCGAGGCGATCGGGTAGGAGAGAGGTCCGGCTCGCGCAGGTGACGCCGGGCGGTTCACGCGAAAACCGGGAGGGGCTGGCATGAGTATGGTCCGGAAGCTCCGCGGTATTCTCGGGATGGCTGCCGTCTGGAGCGCGGGATTCGTCCTGTTCTGGATCGCGCTGTGGACGGTGATTCGCCTGGTGGATCCGCCCAGCATCGATAGCGGCGAGGGGCCGTTGGCGCTGGCCCCGCTGTTTGCCGCGCTTGGCGCGATCGCCGGGACGGTCTTCGGTGTCACGCTGTCGTTTGGGGAGCGCAAGCGCACCCTCGCGGACCTCAAGCTGTCACGGATCGCGATGTGGGGTGCCATCGGTGGCGCCGCGCTGCCGCTCCTGCTCGGCAAACCGCTGGGGAACCTCGCGGTGTTCGCCCCCCTCGGTGCCCTCCTGGCCACCGGCTCCCTCGCGCTCGCACGCCGCGCGGCGCGCGCAGAGCTGCCGCCCGGCGAGCCCGATCACCTGTTGCCGCGTTAGGCGCCTCACGTTCGTGGACGAAAAAAGGGGCGCCCGCTATGGGCGCCCCTCTTCTTCATCAGAACTGGCGACTACGCGTTCCGGTTGATGCAGCCGGAGAAGGTCGGCGAGTTCCGCTCCTCGAACGGGATCACGAAGTTCAGGTCCGTTCCGTAGTTCCCCGTCAGCGGCTGGGCCTGCGTCCCCGTGGGGTACACCGACTCGGCCGGGCGCTGGTACTGCCGCACCAGGCGACGGAGGTCGGCGAGGCGGTGGCCGGTGAGCCACATCCAGTAGGCCCGCTCACGGAAGAGCATGTCGACCGCTGCGGCCTGCGTCGTGGGAGCGGTCCCCGTCATGGCACCGACGGTGTAGGACACCGCCGCGCCGCCCGCCGGGTTCGGGACCGAACGCGGCGTGGTGCGCAGGGTGTTGAGCCCGGCGAACACCGCATCACGATCGGCCTGCGTTCCACCCTGCAGCCGCGCCTCGAGTTCGATGAGGCGTGCCTCGAGTCCGTCGGCGACGATGATCGACGTCGTCCGGCCGTACTTCCGCTGGTCCGGCAGGCGCGTGTGC
>JAEUJL010000505.1 GCA_016794835.1 Gemmatimonadota bacterium
CAGCCCCTCACGGGAGGACGAGGCGCGGGAGGGACTGCTGAGGGAATTCGCGCGCCTGCGGGAGACCCCCGTGACCGCGGAGGAACTGGCCCGCGCCCGGCGCTACGCGGTGGGCACCCATGCCATCAGCCGACAGAGTCCGTCCGCGGTGCTGGACGACATGCTCGACGCCTGGGTGCACGGGGCCGGGCTCGAGGAGATGGCCGAGGTGCCGGACCGCCTGGCCCAAGTCACGCCGGAGGATATCCTCGCGCTGGCGCGCCGGTACTTTGATCCGGACCGCCGGGTGGAAGGGATCGTGCGCGGCCGCCAGGCCTAACGACGCAGGCGCTCGCGGAACCCGAGCGCGCCGTTCAGCCAGCGCACGAGCGGGCGGATCAGGAGGAAGTCCTTCGCCACCTGGTCCGCCAGTCGCGACCCGGTCACCTGCGCATCGGTCAGCGGGGCGGAGACGGTGTAGGACGCAAAGCGCAGCCAGTCCGCCGCAGGATGGTCCGCGGTCCACGGCCGCGGCACGCGCTTGAGGACGCGCTCCTCGCTCAGGGAGCCAAAGCGTCGACGAAACGCCGGCGCGCCGAGGGCGCGCTCGAGGCCGCGATGATCCTCGGCCATGCGCTCGCGGATGGCGTGCAGGGCGGGACGCGGCGGCATCCAGAGGCCCCCGGCGACCAGGGATGCACCCGGCTCCAGGTGGAAGTAGAAGCCCGCGCCCGCGCCATGCGTCTCCGACCCGACTCCCGGCGCCCCGTCGAGGTGCGCAAACCAGCAGGCCACGTGGGTCTTGTACGGCGACTTGTCCTTCGAGAAGCGCACATCCCGGTAGATGCGGAAGATCGAGGACTTCGGGGAGCCACCGATTTCCGGAACGGTCGTGGCGAGGCGGACGTCGAGTTCCTCCACGAGCTCGCGCAGGGGCGCCATGAGCAGTGAGTCAAACTGCGGCTTGCGTTCGACAAACCACTCGCGGCGGTTGTTGCGCTTGAGCTGGCGGAGGAAGGTCAGGGCAGCGGGGGTGAACATCAGCGGAGGCGAGGAGGAGCCGGCAGCTTGCGGCGCCCGCGCGCAGGTCGCAAGGCGGGCGTCACCGGAGCACCACCGCGCCTTCGCGAAGCGCGCGATGGATCGCCGCGAGGGCGAGGACGGCGGGACGGAGCTTGCCGTCCGACCGGCGGAGCCCGGAGAGCACGTCGTAGTCGCCGGCGCCATCCACGATCACGGCCTGGACCTGGGGCCGGCCGCTGGCCCATGCCAGGGTGCCGGTCAGCGCGAGCTGCTGCGCGCGCTCGCCAAACACGTACGGCCACGTCCGCACCGACGTGACCCAGTGCGGTCGCGTGTTGGTGGACATCCAGCGGGACGCGACGCGCCACTGGGCCTGCAACTCACCACCGCCACGGAACCCCGGGGCAAAGGACAACGCGAGCAGGTCCACGTCCGGGGATGTGGCGGCCCAGTGATACAGCGCGGAATCGGCCGCCGACCAGGTGGAGGCGGCGACCGCCACCCGGGTCCGGGGGCGCAGGGTGTGGACCATGCGGCCGGCACGGCTGAGGTAGTCGGTCCACCAGCGGAGGGGGACGGCGCCGATGACCTGCGTCCCCAGCCCCATCGGGTCCACGGCGGGGACGACCACGTCGGGGCGCACGCGGCGCACGACCTGCTCGAGGGCGCGCAGTCGCGACTCGGCGAGGGCGACCGGGTTGCGCGCGCGCTGCTCCCGCTCGTTGCGGTCCCAGCCTAACGAGATCGCGAGCAGGACCGAGTCCGCCCGCAGGTCGGCCAGCACGCCGGCCAGGGAGTCCAGGGCGGCGCCCGACGCTCCCGCCGGGGTCACCGTGACGGCCAGCACCTCCACCGCGATCGAGTCGACCAGGGAGAGGTCATGACGGATGGCGAGACCGGCCGGTGCCCGGTCCAGCGCGGGGAAGAGGCGCAGCCCCAGCGCCAGGTCGCCTCGTGGACGCTCGCGCATCGGCGTGTCGGCGAGGCGGCGGAACGAGGCATTGGCCCGCACCGCGGTGGGATACTCCAGGGCAAACAGCAGCACGATCCCCAGCGCGCCCGTCGACAGGAGTGCCCGCAGGGGACGCGCCCCTGGCCACCGGGCCGGCCCTGCGGGGGTCAGCACGGGCAGGATGAGCGCGAGCGGAGTAGCGAGGGCGTCCGGCCCCCAGGCGAGTCCCAGCACACTGGTCAGCGCGGTGGCCGCACCCAGCACCTCCGGGCGCAGGTCCGGCCAGAGGGTGGCGGCATACCGCGCGAGTCCTCCCGCCGCGAGGATGACATTGAGCAATAGCAGCGGGACCGCGACGAAGCTGGTGACGCGTCGTGCGCGGATCACCGCCACCCCCTGCGCCACGAACAGGACCAGGGTCACCGGCCAGGTCCAGGTCAGCAGCCCAACGGTTCGTCCCAGCCCGATCCACTGGCCCACCACGGCGATGATCGCGCCGGGCACGACGAGGAGGCCGCAAAGCCCGCTCAGTTCGCGGATCGCCCGGCCACCCGGTGCGGTCGCGATCCGGGCGGCGAGCACCAGGTTCCACGCGAGCACGACCCCCGCGATGCCGTAAATCCACCCGAGACGCGAATCAAGCCACATGGGGCGCAATCTCGATGCCGCGGTCCCCGGGACACCAGTGCCATCGCCCGCCCGCGTGGTGGTAGCTTGCCTTCGTGACCGACTCGGTGTGGACGTCCGTACCCAACCTGCTCTCGTTGTCTCGCCTCGTGCTGGCAGCGGCGTTCGTGGCGCGTGCGGATCCGTCGTTCCGGGTGGGAGTGATCCTCGTCGCGGCGCTCACGGACTGGCTGGATGGCTTCTTGGCGCGCCGCTCCAAGCGCACGACGCGCTGGGGGGCGCTGCTGGATCCCATCACCGATCGCATCTTCGTGTTTGCCGCGGTGTGCGTGTACCTCGTTGAGCGACAGCTGACCGGGGTACAGTACCTGGTGCTCATCTTCCGGGACCTGATGACGGCGATCGGGTTCGTCGTTGCCCGGAACGTGTCGTGGCTGCGACCGATCACCTTCCGCGCCCGCCTCGCCGGCAAGCTGGTCACGGCGCTGCAGCTCGTCGTGCTCGTGGCGGTGCTGGTGCGCCCCACGCTGGTTCCCGTGCTGATCCCGGCCATTGCCGTCCTCGCGGTCATCGCCGTGGTGGACTACACGCTGCTCCTGTGGCGCGAGCGGGAGCGGGCGTGACGGGGCGCATGGTCCGGGCCGCGGTGCTGGCGTGCCTGCTGCCCCCGGCGCTGTGGGCGCAGCAGCTTCCCCGGGCCCCGCGCCCCTGGCGGCTGCTCGCGCGGGTGGATGCCGTGGCGGCGACCCATGACGCCCTGCACGCCGGAGTTGGAGTGAGCCTCCCGGCGGGCTCGTACCTGCGCACCGAGTTCACGGCGGCGGTGGGCGGCACGCGATGGCGCGACGGCACACGCCTGGGTGGACGCGTGGATGCCGCCGCCCGCTTCGTGATCGACCCGTTCGCCGAGTCGCCACGGGCGGTGCACGCGCTCGGCGGGATCAGCGCGGTGCATGATGGCCGCGAGTGGCAGCCGCGATTGATGGCAGGTCTCGGCGTGGAGGGACGCCGACACGGCCCGGTCCGCTGGTCGGCCGAGGTGGTCGTGGGTGGCGGCGTGCGCATGGGCGTCGTCGCACGACGCTCGCGCCCGAATCGCCGCTGAAAAACGAGCGGCCCCCTCGGGAGAGGGGGCCGGATCACACTTCAGGCGGCGGTGACGGCTTCGTCGGCCTGGCGCGTCTTGGGAGGCTGCACGAATCGGTCGCCAAGAACTCGCAGTTGCTTGAGCTCCGTCGGCGAGAGTTCGTGGTACCGGTCCGACAAGTACTTCATGGTGTCGTCGAACCACTCACCCTGATGCGCAGGGTCGGCGCCGATGACGCCGCAGGTCATGATGTGCTGGAATAACTCGTCGCGCGCTTGATCAAACGGGGAAGGGCCCGAAGTCGGGGCCTGCGTCGGACGTCGAACTGGTTTTTTCGCCATGTAGGCAGGATAGGGAGAGGATCGGCAGCCCGAAAAGTAATCGGGAATGAGGGGGACCCCAAGCCTCCAGACCGTCAGGATCCTGCACCAGGACGCAACACCGCCGTCCGTGGCCCGGTTACCGTGGCTCCTCCTCGTCCCCTGTACGCACAAAGGCCAGAATCAGTTGGGCCAGCGCGGCGGGATCCTCCTCGGGGACAAGGTGTCCGACGCCATCGACGGGCTGATAGTGCCCCTTCGGGATCGCCCCGGCGTACGCCTCGGCCACCTGCCGCGTACACCACCGGTCCCGGGTCCCCCGGGTGACCAGTGTGCGCTGGCGCACGCGCGTCAGGTCAATGTCGGCCACGTCCTCTTCCCGGAGCGAGCCGGCCAGGGCGAGGAGGTGATTCGTACCGTCGCGACCGAGGAACGGGACGGTGTAGCGGCCGATGAGCTTCCACGGCATGGCCGTCGGGGATTCCACCCCTTCCCGAAGGAACGGCTCGAGCAGAGCCAGGGAACCGAAGAGTCCCTGGGTGAGCCGGAAGGCGTGGCGCGCCGTGTCTCGCTGGAGTTCGCGGATCTCGGGGCCGGCCACGTTGTTGAGCGGCGGAGGGCCAACCATCACCAGTCGCCAGACCCGCTCTGGCCGGTCCACCGCGAGGCGGAGT
>JAEUJL010000510.1 GCA_016794835.1 Gemmatimonadota bacterium
TCGGGGAAGATCGCGCGGCTCGAGGCGCTGCTGGCGTCGACCCCGGTGGTCGGCACCACGGGGATCGCGCACACCCGCTGGGCGACGCACGGGCCGCCGAACCAGGTCAACGCGCACCCGCATGCCAGCCAGGACGGCACGATCGCCGTGGTGCATAACGGGATCATCGAGAACGCGACGGTCCTGAAGAAGATGCTCGAGGGGCTGGGCTACAAGTTCTCCTCGGATACCGACACGGAGGTGTTGGCGCACCTCATCCAGGAGTGCTTCGATGGCAACCTCGAGGATGCGGTCATCGAGGCGCTCTGGCAGGTGGAGGGCACCTATGGCATCGCCGTGATCTCGAGCGTCGACCAGCACAAGATCGTCGCGGCCCGCAAGGGAAGCCCGCTCCTGGTCGGCCTCGGTGAGAACGAGCACTTCGTGGCGTCGGACGTCTCGGCGATCCTCGCGCACACCCGCCAGGTCGTCTACCTGGATGATGGCGAGATGGCGGTGGTCGACCAGTCCGGGTACCGCATCATCGACCTCAATGCCACCGAGGTCGCCAAGAAGGTGGCGCACATCGACTGGGACCTCGGGCAGATCGAGCGCGGCGGGTTCTCCCACTTCATGCTCAAGGAGATCTTCGAGCAGCCGCACACGGTGGAGAACACCATGCGCGGCCGGTTGCTGCGCGAGGAAGGGACGTCCAAGCTCGGCGGGTTGAACCTGACCGACGAGGAGCTGCTCTCCTTCACCAACATCGTCATCACCGCGTGCGGCACGAGCTGGCACTCGGCGCTGATCGGCGAGAGCCTCATCGAGGAGCTGGCGCGTGTCCCGGTGGAGGTCGAGTACGCCTCGGAGTTCCGCTATCGCAACCCGATCGTGGACGAGCGGACGCTGTGCATCGCGATCTCGCAGTCGGGAGAGACGGCGGATACCCTGGCCGCCATGCGCGAAGCCAAGCGCCGCGGCGCCCGCACGTTAGGCATCGTGAACGTGGTGGGGTCGACCATTGCCCGGGAGTCGGATGGTGGCATCTACATCCACGCCGGCCCGGAAATCGGCGTCGCGTCGACCAAGGCGTTCACGAGCCAGGTCATCGCGCTCCTGCTGTTCACGCTCAAGCTGGCGCGGCTGCGCGACCTGTCACTCCTGCGTGGGCGTGACGTGATCGATGGGATGCTCGCGCTCCCGGGCCAGATCCAGAACATCCTCGACCGGGCGCCCGAGATCGAGGAACTGGCCGAGGAGTTCAAGCGAGCCAGCAACTTCCTGTACCTCGGGCGCGGTTACAACTTCCCGGTGGCACTGGAAGGGGCGCTGAAGCTCAAGGAAATCAGCTACATCCACGCGGAAGGGTATCCCGCCGCCGAGATGAAGCACGGCCCCATCGCCCTGATCGATGAGATGATGCCGGTGGTGTTTGTTGCCCCGCACGACTCCGTGTTCGACAAGATCACGTCGAACGTCCACGAGGTGAAGGCGCGCAAGGGACGGGTCATCGCGGTGACCAGTCGCGACGAGCCCGCGCTGGCCGGGAAGATCGACTACGAATTCCGCATCCCCGAGACCATCGACCTCCTGATGCCGATCCTGGCCTCGGTGCCGCTGCAGCTCCTCGCGTACTACGTCGCGGTCAAGCGTGGGGCCAA
>JAEUJL010000515.1 GCA_016794835.1 Gemmatimonadota bacterium
TAGAAGATGAACGACGACGCCATCCAGAGACTGGAGGACCAGGTGGGCTTCTGGGCCGGTGCCGACTGGACCACGCTCTGCCGCCGCTTCTCGAAGAGCGGCAGGTAGCGCCAGCTGGCAAACTCCGGCCGGAGCGGCTCCCCGATGCGCACCAGCTCGAGCCCCTCCCGCAGGCGCGTCATCCCCACGTTGTCCGTGGACACCCGGAGTGGTGTGGAGCGATACAGGCGCTCGCACTGCTCGATCGCCTCCCACCGCTCTTCGAGCGCCGTCAGGTTCCAGCGCCGGCAGCTCCGGCATACCACCCATAGGCGCCCGCGCCGCGAGTCGAAGGCCAACCGACGCCCAACAGGGAACTCCTCCACCACTTCGTTGGAGCCAAGGTCCGACGTGCAGAACAGGCAGGTGGAGTACATCGCGACGTGGCAGGGCCTTCCAGACGATGGCCCCCAACCGCACCGCGCGCAAGCAGGAACATCGGTGCGCGCCGTGCCTTCATCATCGCTTCATCCCATCCCGGATGCGCGACAGGGCCACCTGCACCCCACGCGGGACCAACAGCGCATCGGCGATCGCAGCAATCTCCTCGGCCTCGCGCCAGGCGTCCTGCAGGGCGGCCAGCTCTCCCTCCAACGCCCGCCGCTCCTGCTCCTCATGCAGCGACATCTCCAGCGCGAGGAGATCTTCCAGCTGGTACGAGGCGAAGGACCACCGCTGGCCGGCGACCGCCGGCCGAAGGACCTTGCCCGTCTGGTCGCCCTCGATGCGCGGCCTGGTCGCGCACCGTGCGATGAGGCCCTGGGGCCCCCCCTCCGCGTCGATCCGGGCGAGGGCATCCTGGACCTGCTGCTCCGAACCGCCGCGCTGGTTGACGAACGGCATCACACGCGCCAGCAGGCGTTTCGCGGGTTCACCGGACACCACGTGGAGCCCGGCCGAGGTGAGGACGCGGATGGCAATGCCAGCATCTGCGGCTTCAGAGAGCATCGCAGAGCCGAGGTCGCGGCCCCGGATCGTCGCAGGTCCCGCTGGCGTTTCGACACGATCGACGACGCGCCTGCTCCACCGACCCGCAGCAACCAACCACGGAATGTCCATCCCGAGGAAGGGGGCAATGGAGCCCAGTGCGGTGACACCCCAGAAGGCGCCCGCGGCATACGTCACCGCCCCCAGGACCGATGCGGCCGCCACGTATTGCGCGCGTTTCCGTCGCTTTCGAAACACGGTGCCGTATCGCCAGGCGGCGAATTCGGGACGCTGCGGCTCGCCGATCCGCACCAACTCCGTGCCATCTGGCGCCCGCGCCAGCCCCACCTGGTCGGTCGACACCCTCGTCCGCGTGGCGCGGAACAGGCGCTCGCACTGCTCAATGGCCTCCCACCGCTCTTCCAGCGGGCTCAGGTTCCAGCGCGAACACCTGGGGCAGATGACCCATAGCCTCCCCCGCGCCGCATCGAACGCCAGGCGCTTTCCGACGGGAAAGGCCTCGATCACCTCGTTGCCGCCGAGGAGACTTGAGCAGTGGAGACAGGATCGGTACACGGAGGCAGGAGGGGAGGTGGATCCGCGGCGGCCCCCGCGTCCGCCTGTGCCCGTTCCGCCCATCGGGGCGTATCGGGGTGGCCATGAAGTGAAGGGCGCGACGCACGACGCGCAACAACTGTGACGCCGCGCACAAGCGTGGCCCAGGCACCTGGCGACCCGGAGCGTGGCCCTCGGGCGCCGGTGACCCTCGCCCGCGCTGCCTCGTCTCCCTTCTGAGAAATGAGGGCTCCGGCTCCACAGTCGGGCCTCCAGCAGTGACGGACCCCCACCTCGGTACCATCCTATGCGCATCGCGCGGCAGCTTGGCCTTTCGTTGGTCGTCCTCGCCATCCCGGCAGTCACGATCGCCCAGACGACCCCATCTCGCACCAGCTTCGAGAACTCGTGGTACTGGGGCGCCAAGGGCGGCGTGTCCTCCTTCGACCCGAACGGCGCGGGCCGCATCAATGCCTCGTCGATCGGCGCGGAATGGTTGATCACGCGGAGCCGCGGCGCGCTCTACCTATCGGTGGACCAGTCGTTCTTTGACGACGTGGCTGGTGTCTACGACCCGACCGTGCAGGGTTCGGTGCGCCCGGTCGACGTCAGCGACTGGCGTCGCTACGGGATCGGGCTGCTGGCCTTTCCCGTGACCTGGGGCAACCTGAAGCCGTACGCGGGGCTCGGCCTGAGCATCAACGTCATCCAGAACGCGGACCCCCAGGGGACCTTCACGACGACGGCCTCGCAGACCCGCGTGTTCGACGACGTCGCGGCGCAGACCTCCAAGGTCTCGGCGACGATGACCGCCGGACTGCAGGTCCAACTCGGACGTGCGGCCCTCTTCGGCCAGGCCTCGGCGATGCCGACGCGGAACAACTTCCTCATCTCCGGTGCCTCGCACACGTTCGTCCTCGAGGGCGGCCTTCGCTTCAACATGGCGAGTGCCATCGACGTCCTGCGCTGACCGGGTCCAGCCGCTGCTACAACGGGTCGTCACCCCTGGTGACGGCCCGTTCGGCTATTGGAGGACCCCAACAGTGGCGCTGCAGGCACGGACAACGTTAGGTTGGTCGGGCATCCCTCCCCAGGATCTTCATTGAGCTGGCCCGAGCGATACGCGACGCGGATGGTCCTTGGCGTGCTGCTGGGCGTCGCCGGTGGCGGTGCGTCCGTGTGGGCCGCCCCGATGCTCCGCGACACCCAGTTCATGGTCCCGGCC
>JAEUJL010000543.1 GCA_016794835.1 Gemmatimonadota bacterium
AACTTGCGCACCTACCAGAGCCTGATGGCGACGCCGCATGACCAGGCGTTGCTGGAATGGCACGCCACCGGGCAGGTCGCCCTGGTCGACGTGAACACCCGGGCGATCAAGAAGGTCGGCGCCCCGCTGATGGTGCGTGAGATCGATCCGTCCCCGGACGGCAAGTACCTGCGCGTGACGCGGATGAACAAGCCGTTCTCGTACATGGTCCCGGTGCAGAACTTCGGTTCGACGCAGGAGATCTGGGACGCCGAGGGCAAGGTGCTGGCGAAGGTGGAGGATGTGCCGCTGAACCTGGGCGTCGACACGGCGCGCGCGGTGGCGGCCCCGGGCGCCGGCGGTGAGGCGCCGAGCAATGTCGGCAAGCGCGAGTTGACCTGGCGCCCGGACAACCAGGGACTGACCTACCTCGAGCAGGAGGCGCCGGCTCGGCGCGACACGGCGGCCGCCGCGGGTGATTCGGCGCGTGCGCCGCGGAAGGACCGCGTGATGCACTGGATGGCGCCGTTTGGTGCGACGGACACGAAGGTCCTGTACGAGAGCAACACGCGCATTGCCACGCACCGCTATTCGCCTGACCTGTCGGTGTTGTTCCTCAGCGAGCGGCAGGGGCAGAACACGCATGAGTACGCGGTCGCCTTGGCGGAGCCGACGAAGCGGTACACGATCGCCCGTTTCCGCGGCGATGATGTGTACGGCAACCCGGGATCGCTGGTGATGGCGCGCGGGACGCTGGGTGGTGGCGGCGGCTTTGGCGGGCTGGGCGGGTTTGGCGGAGGGGCCGGGGGTGGCGACAAGCGCGTACACCTCTCGGCCGATGGTGCGTCCGTCTACCTCAGCGGGACGCTGTATGACCGCAAGCCGGAGGAGAACGGGCCGAAGACGTTCATCGACAAGGTCAACTGGAAGACGGGGCAGAAGTCGCGCGTCTACCTCAGCGAGAACAACAACGTCTTCGAGCGCGCGGTGGCCTTCCAGGACATCGATGCCCGGCAGCTGGTGGTGACCCGCGAGTCCGAGACGACGATCGCCCAGGCCTTCTACCGGAACGGGGACCAGCTGGTCCAGCTCACGGAGAACAAGGACTACACCCCGGACCTGACCGCCGCCCGCAAGGAGCAGTTCACGATCGAGCGGCCCGACGGCTTCAAGTTCAAGGTGAATGTCACCTTGCCGACCGACTATCGCCCGGGGACCAAGGTGCCGGCGATGTTCTGGTTCTACCCGCGCGAGTTTGCTGGCCAGGAGGAGTACGACCGCGGCGCGCGCACCTTCAACAAGAACGCGTTCCCGAACTTCAACGCGCGCTCGATGCAGTTCCTGGCCCGTGCGGGGTACGCCGTGGTCGAGCCGGATGCCCCGATTGTCGGCAACGCCGGCCAGTGGAACAACAACTATGAGAATGACCTGCGGAACAACCTGGCCGCGGTGATCGACTCGATCGACCAGCGCGGACTGGTGGACCGCAATCGGATCGGGATCGGCGGCCATTCCTATGGTGCGTTCTCGACCGTGAATGCGATGGCCCACACCCCGTTCTTCAAGGCCGGGATCGCCGGCGACGGCAACTACAACCGGACGCTGACCCCGCTGAGCTTCCAGAGTGAGCGGCGGTCATTGTGGGACGCCCGGGATTCGTACCTGGCGATGTCCCCGATGCTGTACGCGAACAACCTGACGGGCGCCCTCCTGATGTACCACGGGATGGGAGACCAGAACGTCGGGACCGAGCTGTCGAACTCGCCGCGGCTCTTCCACGCGCTCAATGGCCTGGGGAAGACCACGTCGATGTACCTGTATCCGTTCGAGGATCACGGTCCGGCGACCAAGGAGACCCTCCTCGACCTGTGGGCCCGCTGGTCGGCCTGGCTCGACAAGTATGTGAAGGAAGGCAAGAAGACCAAGACGGTGTCCTGACCGTTCCTGGCGTTCGCATCCTCGGAGAGCCCCGGCCCATCGGCCGGGGCTCTTCGTTTTGTGTCCCGCGTCACTTTGCAAGACGACCTGCAGGCTGCAAGGCTGCCGGCCAGGGACCCGCCCCC
>JAEUJL010000545.1 GCA_016794835.1 Gemmatimonadota bacterium
CCCCCACAGACCCGGTACGGGACCTGGTAGTCGTAGGAGATGCCGTAGAACTGGCCCATCGCCATGTTGTTGATCGCGTCGTAGCTGCCGCCGCGGTCATAGGTCTGGAAGATCCCGGCATCACCCCCAACGACGAAATGCGAGGGGTCGGCGGGGTCGATCCACATGGCGTGGTAGTCTTCGTGGATCCCCATCATCCCCAGTCGCCAGGACCGGCCGCCGTCCTCGGAGACGTTGAAGTCCACCGCCATGCGATAGATGCGGTTGGGGTTGGACGGGTCGACGCGGACCTGCGAGAAGTAGAAGGGGCGGTTGTTCGTGGTGTTTTGCCAGGTCCAGGTCTTCCCGGCGTCCTCGGACCGATACAGGCCACTCAGGAGCATCTGCGGCTTGGCGCCGCGGACGCTGTCCGCCTCCACCATCGCGTACACCACGTCCGGACGGCTGGCGGCGATGGCGAGGGCGATGCGGCCCTTGGTGGTCGCGGGAAAGCCGCCACCCTTGATCTCGCTCCAGGTGGTGCCGCCGTCGGTCGACTTCCACAACGCCGAACCGGGGCCGCCGGACTTGAGGTAGTGCGCCTTGCGGATCCGCTCCCAGCTGGCGGCATACAGCACGTTGGGATTTCGCGGGTCCATGACGAGGTCGACAAACCCGGCGCGATCCGAGATGAACTTGCTCTGCTTCCAGGTGCGTCCACCGTCCGTCGTCTTGTAGAGCCCGCGCTCGGGGTTGGTGCCCCAGAGGGCGCCGAGTGCCGCGACCCAGACCGTGTTCGGGTCGGTGGGATGGATGATGATCCTCCCGATGTGCTGGGTCTTCTCGAGTCCGACCGACTGCCAGGTGATCCCGCCATCGAGCGACTTGTAGACTCCCCAGCCGGGGGCCACCGAGTTCCGCGAGTCTTCCTCCCCCGTGCCGACCCAGATGACCTTCGGGTCACTGGGGGCGATGGCGATGTCGCCGATGCTGGCGATCGGGCCGCGTTCCCAGAGCGGGAAGAAGGTGTTGCCCGCGTTGACGGTCTTCCACAGGCCACCGGTCGCTCCCGCGACATAGAAGGTGCGGGAGGAGCCTGGCTCCGCTTCGACGTCGGTGATGCGTCCCGCCATGTTCACGGGGCCGATCGACCGCCAGCGAAGTCCGGCGCGGGTGGCGCTGTCGGGAACCTGGGCGCCCGCGACGGAGACACCGAGGGTGAGGAGGGCGGTAGCCTGCAGCAGGACGCGCATGTGGCGTGGGGAGGGGGAAACTCGGGCGACGTGGTCGCCAGATCCTGCCTCTACGCGCGGCGTCGGGCAAGCGCTTGGCCCTCCCCAACGGACGGTTGTCGGGCGGTCAGGGGGCGCGCTCGTCGGGCAGGAGCCCGCGCGGGCCCGGTTCGGTTCGGTCGCGAATCACCTCGACCTGGGTCGCTATGGCGTCGATCGCCTGCTCGATCCGGTCCAGCCGCTGGTTGAGCTCGGCCTGTTCGCGCTCGCGCCGGAGCAGCCGCCCGTCGAAGTGCGAGTAGAGGTACAGCACGCCGATGACCAGCACGAACGAGAAGACCATGGGATGCGCGTGGTGCCAGTACGCAGAGGATGGTGCGCAGCGGCCGCCGCGGCAACGCCCACCTGTGACGGGACGCGCCTGCGACGGGTGGAACGAAACGTTTCAGGGGGGGGAGGGTGCGTCATGTTCTGGCTCAGGTAGTGCCCCACATGAGATCGTACAAATCCTCACGGTAATTGTGTCGCCAGACCGGTATTCTCCCAGCGTCGAGCGCTCCGGGGTGGTGCCTAACGCGAATGCCCCGGAAGTCTGGCACGTGGCGTGAATGGCCACTTACTGCGTTGCACGACTCGGCACCAATACCTGAGGAGAGATCCCCCATGAGAACTG
>JAEUJL010000547.1 GCA_016794835.1 Gemmatimonadota bacterium
CCCGTCACGGGCAGGCTCGCCACCAGCAGGCAGAGCAGCGTCCCCGCGACCTGCATCGGCCAGCCATACAGCGTGGCGGTATGCAATCCATAGTTGGAGTTGCGCCACCGGAGGCCGAGGTTCTTCTCGTCGAAGCGCTCATCCCCGGTGAGGGTCGCCGTGCGAGGATCGAAGAAGTAGCGGTCGTACTCCTCCCATGCGCTGCCGTGGTCGTAGATCACCCCGACGGTGAGCGCCCCGAACTTGCCCCCGGGAAGGTCGACCATGTACCGCCGACCGTCCGGGATGCGTGTGCGAATGGTGGCCAGCGCCGCCTGGAGCGGTTCGGCGACCGACGGACCCTCGATGGGAGCCGGCTTCTCCACGGGAGGGGCGGTGATGCGCGCCTCGCCCGTGAACAGCCACGCGATCGCCCCCTCGTACCACTTCCAGGTCCACACCGGACCGGTCAGGGCAAGGACCAGCATCCCCAGCGCCCCCCACGCACCGAGCACGTTGTGCGTGTCGAACACCGTGCGCTTCCATGGGCCCGAGAGCCGGGGCACGAGCCGGGTGCGCCAGACCGCGCGGGTGCGCGGCCACCAGAGCACCATCCCCACGATCACCATCAGCACGAAGACGATCGTTGAGCTGGCGACGATCCACGTGCCGCGCGTGGCGAGCAGGAGGTTGGTGTGGATCATCCGCGTGAGGAAGATCCAGTCGTGCTTGCGGTCGACCACGCCGAGCACCTGCGCGGTGGACGGGTTGAGGAACACCTCGTCGTAGTAGCGGAACTCGTGAAAGTAGGTCGGGGCGTCGTCCACGAGCCGCTGGGCCATCGCCACCACGCTGCGCCGTGGATCCGCGTGCCAGGTGAGGCGAATGACCGGGCGATCCGGGGGCAGGGCCTGGCGCGCCGCCGCCAGGATCGCATCGGCGCTCGCGCGCGTGCTTGACGGCGTGGTGTAGACGAGCGACCGGTGGAACCAGGCGAACAGCTCGGCTTCCCACACGTAGACCGCACCGGTCAGCCCGACGACGAACACCACCAGGCCGGTGGCGAGTCCGACCCAGCGGTGAAGGCGCGCGAGAAGGCGTCGCATGGCGTCGAATGTGCGGCCCGGTCACCGGGTTGACCAGCGCGCCGGCGCGGCTCGTGCCCGCGCGCCAGTCCGGCGGCGCTGACTTTGCATTGGGGGTGGGCGTACCGCACCCGAGACCATGCCCTACTACGCCTCGCTCAATCCGACCCGCGCCGACGACCGTCGGACCGCCGAAGGCCTCCTCCGCCTCCGCATCGCCCTCGGCACGGACGTGCCCGCCAAGAGCATCGATGACACCCTCCTCATCGCCTCCTGGAATCTCCGCGAGTTCGGGGGGACCAAGTTCGGTGGCCGCGAGCGCGAGGCGTTGTTCTACATCGCCGAGGTGATCTCGCACTTTGACCTGGTGGCCGTGCAGGAAGTGCGCGACAACCTGGACGCCCTGGACAACCTGATGCGCCTTCTGGGCGGGTGGTGGGACTACCTCGTCACCGATGTCACCGTGGGACGCCAGGGGAATGGCGAGCGCCTCGCGTTCATCTACGACAAGCGCAAGGTGAACTTCGGGGGGCTGGCGGGCGAGATCACCTCGGCGATGGTGAAGTCCGGCGACACGCTCTCCATCCCCCGCGCCTTT
>JAEUJL010000627.1 GCA_016794835.1 Gemmatimonadota bacterium
CTGGGCGGGATTGGACTGCGCCATTTACTCCTCGATGCGGCCGCCAGCAGCGACGATCTGTTCCCGAGCCGCGCCGCTGACCTTGAGACCGCGAATGGTGTACGCCGACGTCACCGCGCCATTGGCCAGCAGCTTCACCGGGCCCGAGCGCGCCTTCACCAGTCCTGCCTTCAAGAGCGTTTCCACCGTCACGTCCTGCCCCTCAACCCGTGCCAGGTCATCGAGCCCGATGATCTGGTAGCTGGTGCGGAAGCGCGCGTTGTTGAACCCGCGCTTCGGGATGCGACGCGAGAGGGGCATCTGCCCGCCCTCAAACCCGGGCTTGCCGCCGCCCGGTCCCCCATGGCCCGCGCGAGCCATGGAGCCCTTATGCCCCTTGCCTGAGGTCTTGCCGGTCCCGGATCCCGGGCCGCGTCCCAGCCGCTTGCGGTCGCGATGCGAGCCGGGCGCTGGCTTCAGGTTATGGAGCCCAATCTTCTCCTGGGTAGCCACGGTCACTTACTCCTTGATCGGCGACACCTGGACCAGGTGCCGCACTTTCTTGATCGCCCCGCGCAACTGCGGGGTGTCCTTCTGGATCACCGTATCCTGGTGGTGCCGCAACCCGAGCGACTCCAGCACCAGGCGCATCTTCCATGAATGGCCGATCCCGCTCCGGACCTGGGTCACCTTCACCAGTTCCCCGGTGGGGGCGGTTTCCTTCGGCGTGTGCTGCGGCCCGCGACTGCGGTGCCACACGAATGTCCTAGGCATGCGCGCCCTCCTTCGCCTTGTGGCGGGGCTTGTACCGCAGCGCCGACACCTCAACACCGCGCTCGCGGGCAATCTGTTCCACCGTCGTCAGCTGCTGCAGCCCATCGAACGCCGCGCGCACCATGTTGTGCGGGTTCGTCGAGCCTAACGACTTCGTGAGGATGTCCGAGATCCCCACGCATTCCATCACCGCACGCACCGCACCACCGGCGATCACGCCGGCGCCAGGCGCCGCGGGCTTCATCAGGACCTTGCCGGCCCCATGGTGCCCGACGACCTCGTGCGGAATCGTCGCCCCCGTGAGCGGGATCGAGACCATCCGCTTGCGCGCGCCTTCGACGGCCTTGCGCACGGCCTCCGACACCTCGTTCGCCTTGCCCGTCGAGAAGCCGACCTTGCCCTGCCCATCGCCCACCGCGACGAGCGCGTTGAACGAGAAGCGCCGGCCGCCCTTCACGACCTTGGCGACGCGATTGATCGCGACCACGTTCTCGATCAGGTCGGACCCCCCTTCCCGGGACTGCGACTCGCCGCCGCGACGATCGCGGCCGCCGTCACGCCCACCGGGTCCACCGCCTTCGCGGCCACCGGCCTGACCCCCACGTCCGCGGCCACCGCCACCGCCACCAGGACCGCCACGACCACGGCCGCCACCGGGGCCGCCGCGCCCGCGGCCACCGCCGCCACCAGGCCCACGGCCCGACGAAACGGCTGGCTGATCTCCCGTCGTTCTCGGCTCAGTCATATTAGAACTCCAGCCCGCCTTCGCGGGCCCCGTCGGCCAGCGCCTTGACGCGGCCGTGATAGCGATAACCAGCGCGGTCGAAGGTCACCTTCGAGATCCCCGCGGCCTTCGCCTTCTCGGCGAGGGTCTTGCCCACCTGCGTCGCCTTCTCCGCCTTCTTCCCGGTCAGCCCGTTGTCGCCAACGGTGACCAGCGTCTGGTGCGACACATCGTCCACCAACTGCGCATAGATGTGCTTGAGCGACCGGAAGACCACGAGGCGCGGGCGCTCGCCCGTCCCCGTCACCTTCTTGCGCACCCGCAGGTGCCGACGGTACCGCTGCTCTTCCGCGTTGCGCGGAATCGGAATACGACGCATTACTTGCCTCCGGCCTTGCCCGCCTTGCGGCGGACCACTTCGTTCGAGTAGCGCACGCCCTTCCCCTTGTAGGGCTCCGGCTTGCGCAGCTTGCGGATCTCGGCCGCGACGCGGCCCACCACTTCCTTGTCCGCCCCTTCGATGATCACCGTCGTCGGCTGCGGCGCCGTCAGCTTGATGCCGGCCGGGGCCTTCACCTCGATCGTGTGCGAGTACCCCAGCGACATCAGCAGACCGTAGGGCTTCACTTCCGCCTTGTAGCCCACGCCCGTGATCTCGAGCTGCTTCGAGTACCCCTTCGTGACCCCTTCCACCATGTTCGCGACCAGGGTCCGCGACAGCCCGTGCAGGGCCTTGTGCCGCGGCTCGTCCGACGGACGCGCCACCGTGATCGTGCTGTCGGCCAGGCTCACCGACACCTCCGGATGGAACCGGCGCGTCAACTCACCCTTCGGGCCCTTCACCGACACCACCGAGCCATCGACCTTCACCGTCACGCCGCCGGGCACGCTCACCGGCCGCTTGCCAATTCGAGACATGTGTGCGCGCTCCTTACCAGACCAGGGCGAGCAACTCGCCCCCGGTGTGCGTCCGGCGCGCGTCGCCGTCCGACATCACGCCACGCGACGTGCTGAGGATCGCCATCCCCAGGCCGTTGCGGACGCGCGGGATCTCCGTCGCCCCGACGTACTTCCGCAGCCCGGGCGTCGACACGCGACGCATCTCGCGGATCACCGACTGCCCGCCGGCGTACCGCAGGATCACGCGCAGCAACTTGTGCCCTTCCTCGGACTCCACCAGGCGATAGTCCTGGATGAAGTTGTTCTCCTTCAGGATGCGGGCGATCTCCGCCTTCATCTTCGATGCCGGCATGTCCACGCGACGGTGCTTCGATCCGCAGGCATTGCGGATGCGCGTGAGCATATCGGCGATCGGGTCAGTCATGCTCATTCGGTTTCTCTCTCTCCTCCCGTATCCCTGCGGACGCGGAGGAATCAGTGTTCAACGTGAGGTCGTACCCTGTGGTGCCTGCCCAAGCCCTGCCCTGCGACTACCAGGACGCCTTGCGGACGCCCGGGATCAGTCCGTTCAATGCCATCTCGCGGAACGCCATGCGCCCCAGCCCGAAGAAGCCCTCGTACCCGCGCGAGCGCCCGGTCATGCTGCACCGGTTGCGGATCCGCACCGCCGACGAGTTGCGCGGCAACTTGCGCAGCTTCGCGTAGGCGGCGGCCTTCTGCGCATCCGTCGACTTCGGGCTCTTCACGATCGCGAGCAACGCCTTGCGACGCTCACGGTACCGGGCGACGAGCGCCTTGCGCTCGTCATTCTTCACGATCTTGCTGGTCTTGGCCATTTATGCGCCTCCCTGGAACTGCACCTGGATCGGACGGTCGTCACCGCGGAACGGCATCCCGAGCTCGCGCAGCAGCGCGAACGCCTGGTCGTCCTTGTTCGTCGTCGTGACGAAGGTGATGTCCATCCCGTGGATCTGCTCGATCATGTCGTAGTTGATCTCGGGGAAGATCATCTGCTCCTTGATCCCCATCGAGTAGTTCCCGCGACCGTCAAACGACCGCGTGCCGAGGCCGCGGAAGTCGCGCACCCGCGGCAACGCCGCGTTCACGAACCGGTCGAGGAACTCCCACATCGTCGTGCCCCGCAGGGTGACGGCCACGCCGATCTCCTGCCCTTCGCGCAGCCCGTAGTTGGCGATCGACTTCTTCGCCTTCTTGCGGACCGGGCGCTGGCCGGTGACCAGGGCGATCTCCTCCACCACCGAGTCGAGGATCTTGGGGGTCTTGATCGCCTCCCCCATCCCGACATTGATCACGATCTTCTCGAGCTGCGGCACCTGGTGGGGATTCGTCAGCTTGAACTGCGCCATCAGGCGCCCGCGCACCGTGGCCTTGTAGTACTCGCGCAGGCGGGGCGCCGGGGTCGGGATCTTCGCGCCCGCGTGCGGCCCCTTGGGCAGCATCGACTTGCGCTCACCGCCCTTGCCGCCACCCGAGCCGCCCTTGGGCGTCCCACCACCACTCTTCTTTTCCTTGGTTGCCATGTTGTCAGTCCTCGGACGTTAGCGCGAACGGGGAATCGCGTCCCCGCTCTTCGCCGCGATCCGCTCCTTGGTCCCGTCGGCGTCGATGCGGTGCTTCACACGCGTCGGCTTTCCCGACTTGGGGTCGAGCAACATCACGTTCGAATG
>JAEUJL010000657.1 GCA_016794835.1 Gemmatimonadota bacterium
TGCCGCGCGCCCCGTCCAGCGTGTAATAGGCCGCCGGTCCGTTCCCCTTCGGCCCCGCCGTCGGGGTCAGCGGCCCGAGCGTCGCAATGCTACGGAGGACTTCCTCGCTCGGCACGACGTGGGCCTCGGTCACGTCGCGGAGGTCGCCCACCGGCATCAATTCGATGAACCGGACGTGCCAGGGATGATCGAGGGTCAGCCGCGCGAAATCGACGACTTCGTCGTCGTTGACCCCACGCATCACCACCACGTTGATCTTGAGCGGCCCAAGACCCGCGGCCTCGGCCGCGACGAGCGCGGCGACGGGATCAAACTCCAGGTTGCGGCGCGCGATGGCGACGATGCGATCCGGGCGCAGCGAGTCCGCGCTCATGTTGACCCGGTCGAGCCCGGCCGCCACCAGGTCCCGGGACAATTGCGGAAGCCGCACGCCGTTGGTCGACAGCGCGATGTCGCTGATGCCGGGGATCGCCTTCAGTTGACGCACCAGCGCGTCGAGGTCCGGGCGGATGGTCGGTTCGCCGCCCGTGATGCGGAGCTTCCGCAGCCCCAGCGGGGCCAATTGTCCCACGATGGCCGCAATCTCCTCGTAGGAGAGGATGTCGCGCTTGGGAAGCCACTGCAGTCCCTCGAGGGGCATGCAGTACTGGCACCGGAAGTTGCAGCGATCCGTGACCGAGATCCGCAGGTACTCGATGCTTCGCCCGAACTGGTCCTTCAGCGCTGGGTTCATCGGTCCCCCTGTCCCGGGTGCGCGACGGACTTCGTGGGGTCCACCCATTCACGAGTCCCATCCACGTAATGCTCGCGCTTCCAGATTGGCACGCGCTTCTTGATTTCCTCGATCACCGTGCGGGCCGCGTCCATGGAGGCGGCCCGACGCGCGTGCGCCACGGCGATGCCGACACTCGCGTCACCGAGCTCGAGGTATCCCAGGCGATGCTCCACCACCACGCGCGCGCCCTGGTGGCGGGCCGCGACCTCGTCCGCGATGGCCTGCAGCTCCGAGGCGGCCATGCGCTCGTAGCTCTTGTAGTCGATCCCGGAGACGGCCCGGCCGTCATTGAGGTCTCGCACGGTGCCCAGGAAGACGGTGGTCGCGCCGCACCCGACGTCGGCGACTTCACGCGTCAGTGCGCTCACGTCGATCGGGCGATCGACCAGGCGGGCGACGGCGCTCATCCGCCGGCCACCGGTGGGATGACCGCCACCTCATCCCCTTCGCGCACGACCTCCGACCCCTCGGCGTACGTCGCGTTGATCGCAACCATCGGGCGCGGCGGGACGGGAACCGTGATGCGCCGCTGGACCAGCGCGAGGACATCCGAGGCGGTCGCGCCGTCCTGGGCGTCGACCACGACCGAGTCCGCGCCGAGTGCGTCGGCGTACGAGGCAAAAAGGAGCACGCGGACCTTCATGATTCTGGCAACACTAGCCGGTCTGCGATGGTTCCGGCCAGTGGAAGAAAAAAACGCCCGGGAGGGCCCGGGCGTCGCTGGATCTAATCTTCGTCGTGGTCGTCATGGTCGTCGTCCACATGGCCGGGAAGTGGCTCGAGGTCAGCCACCATGGCCCGAAGCTCCTTGGACGGCTTGAACACCGGCACCGGGCGAGCCGACACCTCGACAGGACTCCCGGTCCTCGGGTTGCGCGCCATCCGGGTCTTCCGATGCCGGATCTTGAAGGTGCCGAAGCCGCGAACCTCGATGTTCTTCTGCAGCTGGAGCGCCTCCTTGATGGCGTCCAGGAAGGCATCGACGACGCGGGCGCAGTCCTTCTTGGAGATCAGCGGACCAGCCGTTCGGGAGATCTGCTGTGTGACGTGCTCGACGAGGTCGGCTTTGGTCATTTCACTGGATCAAGGGGGACGCCTTCGTTCCGCCCGCTGGGGGTCGAACTTATGGAGCCCCCTCCCGACGTGTCAAGCGGTTGTCCCACTTCGGTTTACATCGTCGCGTACCGCACTCATGAACTGCTTGAACAGCGGACGCGCGTCGTG
>JAEUJL010000658.1 GCA_016794835.1 Gemmatimonadota bacterium
GGCACAGGTCGGCATTCCGGTGGATCGTGTCCGCGGCGGGGCTACCCCGGAGCTCAAGGCGGCCGCAGTCACCGCGGCTCGGGCGAGCGGCGAGGTGGTGATGGTGGGAGACGGCGTGAACGATGCCGCCGCGATGGCGACAGCCTCGGTCGGTATCGCGGTGCACGGTGGCGCCGAGGCCGCGCTCGCGTCGTCGGACGCCTACCTGACGCGCCCCGGGTTGGCGCCCCTCGTCGAGGTCATCGACGGCGCGCGTCGCACGATGCACGTCGTGAAGCGCAACATCGGGTTCTCGCTGGCGTACAACGTGGTCGGGATCGCGCTCGCCATGACGGGCCGCCTCGACCCCGTGGTGGCCGCGCTGATGATGCCCCTGAGTTCGCTGACCGTGGTGGCCGGGGCCTGGTACGGCCGGACCTTCGACCGCGAGGTGTCGCACCCATGACGATCATCTACATCGTGCTGCCGTTGGCCCTCCTCGTGGTCGCCGTCGCCCTCTGGGCCTTTGTCTGGTCAGCGAAGAGCGGGCAGTTCGACGACCTGGACACGCCGGCGATCCGCATGGTCCACGACGACGCGCCGCCACCTCGCTGAGGCGACGGCGCGATTCGTCCGACGGCCGATCGGCGCGACACAAGAGGTCAGCGCCGCGGCGATCACTCGAGCGTCAGCGCTCTCCGCGCAGCTGCTTCCCGATCTTCTGCACCTCGCCCATCACGCGCAGCAGGTTCCCGCTCCAGATCTTGTTGATCTGTTCCTCGGTATAGCCGCGTCGGACCAACTCCAGGGTCACGTTGAACGTCTCGCTCGCGTCGTTCCACCCGTCCACGCCACCGCCGCCGTCAAAGTCGGACGAAATGCCGATGTGGTCGATCCCGATGAGCTTGACCGCGTAGTCGATGTGATCGACGAAGTCCTTGACCGTGGCACGCGGGGCTGCCGGGAACTGCTGGTTGAGCTGGGCCATCCGCTGCTGGAAGGCGGCCCGCTTGGTGGAGTCCAGCTGCGCCATCGCGCCCGGGCCAACGCCGCCAGGACCGCCCCCCGGGGTGAGCCCGAACTCCTCGCGCAGCCGGTTCATCGCGCTGATCCGCTCTGGCGAGTCCGGCGGCGCCACCTTCACGTAGCTATTGAAGGCGACCATCTGGACCACGCCGCCATTCTTCTTGAGCGCGAGCAGCTGCTCGTCATCGAGGTTGCGGCTGACGTTCGCAATCGCCCGCACCGCGGAGTGCGACGCGATGATCGGCGCCTTGGACAGCTCGATCGTGCGCAGCATCGACGCCTTGGAGGGGTGCGAGATGTCGACCATCACCCCCCACTTGTTCAGCTCAGCGATGACCTGCTCGCCCAGCGGTGAGACGCCGTTCCACTGGAACTTGCCGTCTCGCTCTCCCGTGTTGGAGTCCGAGAGCTGCGAGTGGCCGTTGTGGGCGAGGCTCAAGTACCGCCCGCCACGCTCGGCGAAGAGCTTGACGTTGGAGAGGTCCTCGCCGATCGGGTAGCCGTTCTCGATCCCGATGAGGACGACCTTCTTCCCCTCCCGCGCGATGCGGCGCACGTCGTCGGGCGTCAGGGCGAGCGCGACCTTGTCCGGGGCGATCTCGGTGACCAGGCGGTGGATGGCGTCGAACTTCTCCATCGCCTGCGTCTTGGCGCGCGCGTAGGCCTCGGGCGAGAACGACGGGTTCTGGCCGACGTAGACGATGAGGAAGGCGGCGTCGAGTCCCCCTTCCTGCATCTTGGGGATGTTGACCTGCGTGTTCAGGCGGTCTTTATAGTTGGGCTGGCCGGTGCGGAAGTTGGCCGGCGAGATGTCCACATGGGTGTCGAGGGTGATGACACGGTCGTGGATGGCACGGGCCCGGGCGACGAGCGCCGGGTCCTGCGCGTGCGCGGCGAGGGAGGCGGCGAAAGTGGCCGCGAGGGCGATCGACGGGGCCGTGCGAGTCATGTGATGGCGGGCGTGGGGCATGCAGGTACAGTGCGGCCGGGGGTGACGACGGGCAAGGGCCTCGCGCCCGACGCTTCGTCACCCGATGGCCCGGCGACCCTCAGCGTGCCAGTGTTGTGATTCGCGTAGCCATGGTACCGCGCCTCGCACCAT
The DNA here is from genome assembly GCA_016794835.1 of Gemmatimonadota bacterium. GTDB lineage: Bacteria > Gemmatimonadota > Gemmatimonadetes > Gemmatimonadales > Gemmatimonadaceae > RBC101. The sequence continues at coordinate 2,108 of JAEUJL010000658.1, forward strand.
GGCCACCTACCCTGCGACGTGCCCCCTTGCCTACACACGCCGAGTAGGACCAGACTATGGCCATGCCTTCCCTCCTGCCGCACACCTGGACGGCCGACGAGGTGCTCGCCATCCCGGAATCCCCGGGCTATCGGTTCGAGGCCGTGGACGGGGAGCTCATCGTGAGCCCCTCGCCGTCCCTTCGGCACCAGGTCGCCGTGCTGGCGCTGTCCGCCCGGCTTCTGGAATACTCCATGCGACACCGTGTGGGACTGGTCGTGGTCGCGTCCTTTGATATCGTGCCGGACCCACACACCGTCGTTCAACCCGACGTCCTGGTACTGCCGTTCGTCGACAACCGGCCGCCACGGAGCTGGCAAGAGGCGGGACGACTCCTGCTCGCGGTCGAGGTGTTGTCACCATCGACCGCGCGCACCGATCGCCAGCTCAAGCGTCGCAAGTACCAGGAGATGGGCACGGTGTCCTGGCTCGTCGACCTGGATGAACGACGCGTGGAGGTTTGGCGTCCGGGCGCCACGGCGCCCGAGACAGCAGCGCAGCGGCTGACGTGGGGCCCAGTGAGTACGGCAGATCCCCTGCAGATCGATCTGGCCTCGTTCTTCGCCCACGTGGATGGGGAGGAGCTCTAGAAGGCGTGTGACGCCCCGCGACGAATGACGCGCTCGAACTGGCCTCCGGCCTGCGAACGGCGCAGCGCAACGCTGAGCCCGGCGACCGCGCGCATTTGAGGGACGCGCACGCAACGCAGGAACGCGGGGAGTGGGATGGTCCGTCGTCGTTGGTATGGCGGCGCTCACGCGGACGACGCACCTTGTCGCCACATCGCATCTGCCCCCCATCCCCGCCATGCACCACCGAGCCGCCGCTCAAGCCACCCCGAACCACTTTCGCCGCGCACTCGGCCTCGCCGTCGCCCTTCTGGCGGCGTCCTGCACGCCGCGGCCGCAGCAAACGGGCGTCACCCCCGCCCCCGTCCCCGCCCCCGCAGTCACCTACACCAGCTGGGTCACCCGCTCCGCCGAATTCGGCGCGATCACCCGCCAGGTGTATGCCCACGCCACCGACGTCGTGACCCGGGCCGCCGCGGGCAAGGCGCGCGGCAGCTGGGCAGTCATCCTCGACGCGGACGAAACCGTGATCTCGAACCTGACCTACCAGCTCGAACGCGAAAGGCTGGACTCGGGCTTCACGGCGGATTCATGGAACGCGTGGACAAAGCGACAGGAGGCTACTCCCATCCCCGGCGCCAAGGCGTTCCTGGACCACGTGCGTACACTCGGAGGACGACTGGCCATCGTCACCAACCGGCTGGAGTCCGAGTGTGCCGACTCACGGGCCAACTTCGACAAGCTCTCCCTTGCCTGGGACGTCTTCCTCTGCCGCCCTAACGGCGGACCGTCGGACAAGAACCCGCGCTTTGCCGCCGTTGCCGCCGGCGCCGGGCTCCCCACCGCGCGACCGATCGAGGTGATCGCCTGGGTGGGCGACAACATCCTCGACTTTCCGGCGCTGGACCAATCCATCCGCCGGCAAGGCGACGCGGCCTTCGCCCCGTTCGGCTCACGCTTCTTCCTGCTCCCGAACCCGATGTATGGCAGCTGGCAGTAGGCCGCCCGGACGCGGGCGGAGCCTCCCCCCCACAGGAGGCTCAACCCGAGCTCTTGTGGGCGACCAGCCATCTCACGATCGGCTCCACGCTTGACTCGACCGCGCTGGAGCCGTGGCCACCCGCGGGAGCGACGATCAGCCCCTTGTCCTCCACGGCCGCAAGGCGGAGCAGCGCCTCATAGCTCGCTGGATCGACCAGCGCATCATGGGCGCCCTGCACGAGGAGCAGCGGCGCCTTCGCCCGGGCGATGTTCCGGCCACACCGCCGCATCACCCGCCGGAGTCCGAGCAGCGCGCGGATGCTGAACCAGCGCACGACGGTGGGATCACGCCGCATCGCCTCCGCCTCCTCCCGGTCTGGGGGAAACGCAATGGCTCCCGGGTTCGCATTCATATCGACCGTCGGGACGGACCGCCGGAACAGGCAATTGGCCGCATACCGCCCGTAGTCCCCTAACGACGGACCCATCCCCCGTGTTCGGGTCAACCGCCAGGCAGGGTTCACCAGCACGATGCCGGCCAACGCCACGGCCGTGGACGCTGCGAGCTCGAGGGCGAACGCCGCCCCCGCACTCTGGCCAAGAAGGAAGATCCGCGCAAAGCGACTCTGGAGGTGCTCCAGGTACAGTCGGTAGTCCGACAAGGCCAATGCGAAGTCGGTGACATCGCCCCGAGGCCCGCTGGACAGACCGGTGCCACGCACATGCATCCCGGCCGTCACAAACCCCGCGGCATGGAGCGCCCTCGTCAGCCCGGGATACGGTGGGCGACCAGCCCCCTCCAGGCCGAGGACCAGCCACACGACGAAGGGTCCCTCCGGGCCCTCTGTCCACGTGTGGAGCGTAACGCCGCCTTGCCCCGTGACGGCTTCGACGCGCGTGCACTCTGCAGATCGCGAACCCGGCGCGTCCATCACACACGCACCAATAGGCGTCGGCCACACACGACCCGCCGTCACGGCGCTGCCCGGAAGGTCTGCGGCTCCGATCGAGCGTGGCGGTCACGGAGGAGCAGCACGCCCACCCAGGCAAACCACGCGATCTGCAGCACGCCAAAGACGATGCCCGCCTCGCGCTGCGCAGGGACGATCGAGATAAGTCCAGTCACCCCGATCACGGCACCAAACCCGATCACCCCGCGGGGAAAGAGCTGCGCACGACGAGCAGTCACACTCAGCGCCAGCATCCACAGGCCGCCGAGTAACTCCCCCCCTGCACCGCCGATCCCCTGCGCCACGGCCTCGATCGCCTGCCACATCCACACGGCCCGATCCCCGTCTTCGCGATGCAACTCGATCACGGCCCCCATGCCGTAGTTGAAGACCATGCTGCTCGCCAACAGGAGTGCCGCCCAGGTCAGGCCCAGCGCCGTGGTGAGGCGGGCCCACACCGGCGTGACCGTCCTGGTGCGCTCATGGAGCGCAACGCCCAGGACGATCAGTGCGAGGGCTACCGCCTCGTACACCACCAGGTGCATCGCATACATGCTGCCGTAGTGCGCGCGCAGGAGGGCCAGCTTCTCGACAGGATCGCTCACGGCGGGGTAGTCCACCACGACCACGAAGTACGGGATCGCCGCACTGTACGCTGCCGCGATGTAAAGGGCCGCGAGGCCACCCGCCTTTGTCACGGGGCCCACGCGCGTCACCCCTGCGCCGCCGCACCAGGGCGGGCCCGCACCGCGAGAGCGGGTGGCTCACCCGCGGCGTCCAGCGGGTGCGGCGTGGCCTCCGCCGACGATGCGGCATCCAGGACCACGGGCATGCGCCCCTTCCATCGCGCCCAGGTCGCGTCATCGGTCACCAGCTCGGCCATGAAGTCCGCCACGTTGGCCATGCGCGTGTGCCCCGGCGCAAACACGCTGTTGGCGAGCTGTTCGTGCAGGATGTACGCGCCCGCGGGCCCCTCCTCAAGCGTATCCGGGCGCACCATGGCCCACTCGATCAGGGGATGTGCGCCGCCGATGACCACGCGAAGGAAGTCGGCCGCGCGTTGGTTGTCCCTCACCGGCGGGAGGAACAGGCCGAGCATCGCGAGGAAGAGCCGCTCGTGCGCCCGGCGCCGCGTCCTGACGCCTGGCGCATCATGGACCGAGACACTGCTCATCAGGATTACGCGCACCGGTCGGCCCGGTTGATTCGCCTCGATGGCCCTCGTCGCCCGCTGGAGGGCGCGCACGACCAGCCGGTACGGGGGGCCCAGGATCCCGCGAACCGAGACCAGGTGGCCCAGGCATGAGACCACGGCGTCACACCCCTGCACCATGCAGTGCCAGTCGCTGTCGCCTAACGACAACAGACTTCCCTCGAGGAGAGTCAGGGCCGGATGCCCTACGACCGCGGGCGGCAACGCTCCCCTGGACCGGACGATGGCACGAACGGTGCACCCACGCGCCAACAACTCGCCGAGGACGCGTCGCCCGGTGCGACCGGTCCCTCCAAGCATGAGGACGGTTGGCCCCCCCATGGTGCGCATCATGCCGCTCACACGTGCCGAGCCATGCGCCAATCTCGGTCCACGTCCCACGCCGAGCCATCAGGGCTCCCGGCAGTCTGATGTCGGGCGAGTCAGGACCGGTACGTCGTCACCCATGCCAGGGCGCTTGCCGGCTCGACCGCCGCACCGCAGGATTCGCCACATGAATCGACGCGACTTCACCCGCCGCACCGCACTCGGTGCCCTCGCCGT
>JAEUJL010000670.1 GCA_016794835.1 Gemmatimonadota bacterium
TCGATGGGCCCCGTGAACTTGCGCACCTCGTCGATCGCCGCATCGTCGCCGGAGATCATGACGACGGGGACGCCGAAGTGCCCGGCAATCGCGGCATTGATCCCCCCCTCCGGGGCCTGCGTGCCGTTGAGGGCAACCCCGGTCAGCGTCGCGCTGGACATGGTATGCGCGCGGACCCCGGCGACATTGGACGTCCCGGAGTGATACCCGATGAAGAGCACCGCGGCAAAGGTCGAGTCGATCCCCTCCATCATCATTAGCGGGCGCGGCCACGATCGCACGATGCGCACATCCGCCGGGAGCTGGTCGATCAACAGGTTCTGTCCATTGCCGTGCGAATCGGAAACGAGGATCTCCGTCGCCCCGGCCTCCCGTGCACCCTGGATCGCGGCGTTCACCTCGTCGGTCATGAACTGTCGCGCACGCTGGTACTCGAAGCCGGTGGGCCCGAGTTGCTCGTTGGTCACGACCCCCGTGATCCCCTCCATATCTGCGGAGATGTAGACCTTCAGGCGGCGGGGCGTCTGGGCCGCGGCCGGGAGGGTCGCGAGGCCGAGGCAGGGAACGAGGGCGAGGAGTGCGAGGCGCATGGCGGCAGTGTCGGACGGGGTGCGGAAAGGTGGTGCCGCGCGCGCCTCGGGGCGAGGAGCCCGTCGCGCCACGCGCATCAGGGGCGGTGGGCCTCGTGTCCGGCGGTCGAGTCACGCATCGGCATCGTCGCCTCGATCCGCTCCGCGACCGGCCGCGGCAGGTCCGACAGGTGCTCGTTCACCACACGCCATCCCTCGCCGGTTCGTCGCCACACGGTAGTCCACGTTCCCCCGATCACATGTGGGGTCCCGCGATCCGTCCAGTGCGGGACGTAGTAATTCGCCGTCAGCACCACGGCGTTCCGGTCGATCACGTCCGCCTCGATCCGGTCCCATTTCCAGGTCGGATTCACCATGTACTGGCCCACCCCATCCCAGAAGGCGTTCACCGACATCTGGAGGGAGTCGCGGCTCGTCGTCACCCGGCCGGCGGTGGCGGAGACCACCCGGCCCGACGAGGGATAGATGGACATGAACCTCCGGACCACGTCGCCCTTGGAGAGGTCGTAGGCCGATTCGAGGACCCCCCTCACCTCGCTCGCGATCGCCGTGCGTTCGGCATCAGAGAGCGTCGAGGTCGAGCTGCACGCAGCGAGGCCGACGAGTGGGAACCAACGGAGGAGCGCGCGCATGGCGGTAGTGTTGGTGCGGGTTGGCGTGTCTACCCTGAAGGTATCCTCGGGGTTGCCTGTCTCCATCTGCGGACAGCGGAGTGTCGCTCTGGGGTGACAGGCGAGGGCGGTCCGGGAGCGCCGCACGAGGGCGGCTGGCGTGGCCCACATCCTGCAACTTTCGGATGGTCGGAGAGGTATTCCTGAGGTATTGTTGGTGGACGCTTCACCGGGACGTCGGAGGCTCTATGCGCACACGATTCGTGGTTGGCCTGCTGGCAGGTGCGGTCGCATGTGGCGGGGCGGGTGACGCCACCCTCTCGTCGGACCTCAAGGCCGACCTGGAGGCGACCAAGTCCACCTTCGAGCTGGCCAACCAGGCCGCGGGTGCGCAGCCGATGCGGTTCGTCTCCGACCTCGAGCAGGGGAAGGCGTCGGAGCCGGTCGAGCGAACCCGGACGCCGCGACGCGTGGCCAGCCAGACCACGGGCCCGACTCCCGAGGAGCAGACCTCCCCGGCGCCAGAGGCCCGCCAGGAGACCCAGGTCGCGGAAACGCAGAGCGTCGCCCAACAGGCACCGCAGCCCGTGCCTGAGATTTCCAGCGTTCCCATGGTCGCCCCGCGCCCGGCCTCACTCCCGGTCGAGATCCCGGCCGATGGCGGTGGACGCGGACTTGGCGCCGGTGGGATCGGCACTGGCGACGGCGGTGCCGGGATTGGCATCGGCGAGGTCATCGGGGTGGTGATCCGAGGCGGGGCGGTCGGCCCCGATCACTGCCCGCCGCGCGGTCGACGGCCGCGAGGGCGCATCTTCCCGTAAGTGCAGAAGGGCCGCGATCTCGCGGCCCTTCGTCGTTCTAGCGGGGGGGGATGATCAAGCGCACCTGATCGCCAGGGCTGACCTGGATCTCGTTGGAGACCGGGGTACGGTTGCCCCCGACCGGGTCCGCGAGGAATTGCAGCGACGAGACACCGAAGACGAACTGCGGCGGAATGCGGAGCGTCGTCGTGCTGTTGCCGTTGGCGATCCCCAGTCGAATGCGCGCGCCGCCACGCAGGAGGTAGATCGTCATGTCGGCAAAGCCCTGGTTCTCGATGCGGACCGTCGTGGTCGGTTGAACCGGGGCGGGAGCGCGGCTCCCGCGGCCGCCGCATGCGACCACGCCCACCGGGAGGGCCGTCGCCACGAACAGGGCGACGCGTGAGAGCGAGATCAGGCGCATGAGGTTGGCGTCGTGGTGAATGTCGAAGCTGCACTGCGCGACCTTCAAACACCAGCGACTTGGCAAGGTTCAGGCGCAAGGGCATCTTCCGGCCTCACGCTTCCCACCGCCAACTCATGCTCACGAAGGACTATCCGGACCACCACGACGCCGACCTCGTGCTGAAACTGTACGAGATGCGTCGAGAGGCCATCATGCGGGCGTCCCGCGCGGCCATCAACGCGGACTTCTGGCCGAAGAACTGGGACGAGGTGCAGGCGGTGACCAAGCAGGACCACCCCCTGAATGCCGCCTGGCGCCAGGTGAGCACCTACTGGGAGATGGTGTACGGGATGGCCAAGCACGGCGTGGTCCACCCGGACTTCATGATGGAGAGCTGTGGCGAGGGCGTCTTCCTCTTCGCGCGGGTCGAGCCGTATCTCACGCAGCTGCGGGAGATCAACCCGTTCGCCTTCCGCAACGCGGAGTGGGTGGTGACCAACTCGGAACGTGGCAAGGCGCTGCTGGAGTTGTTCCGCAAGCGCGTCCAGGCCGCCCTCGCGGCGCGCTCCTGATGCCGCCGCGCAAGACGGTCGCCGAGCCGCAGCCATTCGTCGTCAAGCGGTCCAGGATCCAGGGCCGGGGCGGGTGGGCCACGCGGGACATCAAGAAGGGCGAGTGGATCGTGGAGTACGTCGGCGAGAAGATCACGTGGGCCGAGTCCGACCGCCGCTACGACGACGAGAAGATGTCGCGGCACCACACCTTCCTGTTCACCCTGGACAAGCGGTACGTCATCGACGCCGCCAACGAGGGGAACGACGCGCGGTACATCAATCATTCGTGTGACCCGAACTGCGAGGCGGTCATCACGAAGGGCCACATCTACATCGCGGCGCTGCGCAACATCAAGAAGGGCGAGGAGCTGTTCTACGACTACAGCTACGCCCGCGACAAGAACACGACCGAGGAAGACGAGAAGCTCTACGTCTGCCGGTGTGGGTCGGCGAAGTGCCGCGGGACCATCCTCGAGGCACCCAAGAAGCGGAAGAAGCGGGCCCATCATGCCGCGGCACGGCGTGGGCACACGGCGGGCCGGAAGAAGGTCGGCAAGAAGGCCGGCAGCGGGGCCAAGGGCAAGAAGCGTTCGTCGGCGGGCACCAAGGCTCGGACGCGTCGATGAGCGGGTTTCCGCAGGCGGTGCTGGCCGGGGCCGTGGACTACGCCGGGCTCTTTCCGCCGGCCAGCCTGTCGATGTCGGAGGTGGTCGCGAACTACGCCGTGTATCGCGGGGGAGCCGATCGCTGGGCACTCGGTCGCCTGGTGGTGCCGGCGTCGCGGCTCGCGGAGTGCCTGGAGGCGGCGGCGCCACACCTGCGCCACGGTGACCCGTGGCGCCTCTCGGCCCTGGTCCCCGATCCGGCGGCGTTAGGCGCCCTCGGCGCGTTCAACGCAGCGCACGGCGACCGGATGCTGGTGGATGCGGCCGAGGGCCGCGCCACGGTGCCGGCCGATGTGGACGCCCTCGTGGCCGTCGTTCCGCCCGGCGTGGCCGTGTTTGTGGAGCTGGCGGTGGATGAGCGGCTGCCGGCATGCCTCGCGCGGGTGAAGGCGGCGGGGTGGAGCGCGAAGATCCGCATGGGGGGTGTCGTCGCCAGCGCGATTCCGCCCATCGAGGACGTCGTTCGCTTCATGCGTGCCTGCCACGAGGCGAACGTTGCCTTCAAGGCCACCGCCGGGCTGCATCACCCGTTGCGAGGGGAGTACCCGCTCACCTATGCCGCGGACGCCCCGCGCGCGACGATGCACGGATACCTCAACGTGTTCGCCGCGGCCGGGCTCCTCGCCCGTGGAGGGACGGACGACGAAGTCCACGCAGCCCTGGCCGGCGCGAGCGTCGCGCAGGCGATGCGTGACGCTGACGGGGATGCGCTGGCGCGTGCCGCACGCGGCGTGTTGCATGGCTTTGGCTCGTGCTCCTTCCGGGAGCCGTTGGATGACCTCGTGCCCCTGGGACTCGCCGCATGACCATCAACCCCACGCATGACCCGGCGCGGCGCTCGTGGGTCGAGAGCGCGAACACGGACGCAACGGACTTCCCCATCCAGAACCTGCCGCTGGGGGTCTTCTCTCGCGCGGGGCGCGAGGAGGATCGGCGATGCGGGGTGGCGATCGGGGACCAGGTGCTGGACCTCGTCGAGGCCGCGCGGCAGGGACTGCTCGAGGGGTTCGCCGTCGACGACTTCACGGGACCACTGAACCGCCTGATGGCGCAGTCGCCGGATCGGTGGCGGGCGCTGCGCGCGCTGGTGAGCGACCTCCTCTCCGCGGAGGGTGCCGCGGGAGTGCGGGGGCGTGCGCGGCAAGGCGAGATCCTCGTCAGGCAGGACGCGGTGACCATGCACCTGCCGGCTGACGTCGGTGACTACACCGACTTCTACGCCTCGGTGTACCACGCCACCAACGTCGGGTCGATGTTCCGGCCGGACAACCCGCTCCTCCCCAACTACAAGTGGGTGCCGATCGGGTACCACGGGCGTGCGTCGTCGATCGTGCCCAGCGGGACCGCGGTGCGCCGGCCCGTGGGGCAGGTCAGCGCCAACCCGGCCGGCCCGCCGACCGTCGGCCCGACCGCGCGGCTCGATTACGAAGTGGAGCTCGGGGCGTGGATCGGTGGGGCGAATGCGCTCGGGGCCACGGTCCCGATCGCCCGGGCCGGGGAACGGGTCTTTGGCGTGAGCCTGCTCAACGACTGGTCCGCCCGGGACATGCAGGCCTGGGAGTACCAGCCGCTGGGGCCATTCCTTGCCAAGAACTTCGCGTCGTCGGTCTCACCCTGGGTGGTCACCGCCGAGGCGCTCGCGCCATTCCGCACCCCGGCCTTCGCCCGTCCCGAGGGCGACCCGGCGCCGCTGCCCTACCTGTTTGATGCAGGGGACCAGGCTTCCGGTGGCCTGGCCATCGCGGTCGAGTGCTGGCTGGCGAGTGCCGGGATGCGTGCCGCCGGGATCGCTCCCATGCGCGTCAGCCTGGGCTCCGCGCGCGACCTCTACTGGACCTTTGCCCAGATGGTGGCGCACCACGCGAGCAATGGGTGCAACCTCAAGCCGGGGGATCTCCTCGGCAGCGGGACCGTCTCGGGCGCGGAGAAGGGGAGCCGGGGGTGCCTGCTAGAGCTCACCTGGCGCGGGACGGAGCCCATCACCCTGCCCACGGGCGAGGTCCGGAGCTTTCTCGCCGACGGGGATGCGGTGACGCTGCGCGCGTCGGCGTCCGCGCCCGGCTATCGCACCATCGGGTTTGGGGAATGTGCAGGGGTCATCCTTCCGGCCACGGGCCAGGAGTGAGCATGGAGTTCATCGTGCCGGGCAACGCACCGCCAGGTGGGCATTACTCGCCGGGAGTGGTCCATAACGGGCTCGTGTACGTCTCGGGGCAGCTGCCCATCAAGCCGGGCCGCGCCGAGCATGTCGTCGGGAGCATCGAGGAACAGACCGAGCAGACGCTGCGGAATGTGCAGGCCGTCCTCCAGGCCGCGGGCTCGGACCTCGATCGCGTGCTGCAGATGACCATCTACGTGAGCGACGGATCGCTGTGGGGCGCGGTGAATGCCACCTACGCGCGCGTGATGGGGAACCATCGGCCCGCGCGGGCCGTCGTGCCGGTGAAGGACCTGCACTACGGCTACCAGATCGAGATCCAGGCGATCGCGGCGGTGGGGTAGGATGCGCGGCCTTGGACGCGTGGTGCTCACCGATGACGCACGGGCAGCACGTGGAGCACGAGCAGGACCAGCGACACGCGGGTGAACGGTGGCAACATGGGAATCAGGCCTCGGTGACGTGGGCGCATCCATGCGCCTCGGGCGGCCCAGGCCTCGTGCTTCCCGAGCATCACGTCCTTGATCACGGTGATTGGAAATGACCCTTCGACTTCGTGCCCTCCTGCTCGGCGCCGCCACCATGGCCGCCTCGCTCCCGGCGCAGGTGTCCTTCTCCATGCGCGAGGAGATGATCCCGATGCGCGATGGGGTCCGCCTCTACACGCGGATCTTCACCCCGGTGGCGCCGTCGGCGCCGCTGCCGTTCATGATCACCCGGACGCCGTACGGTATCGGGGGGTCGAGCGCCGCCGCGATCAACGCGGGGATGGGGTTCCTCGCCAAGGACGGCTACATCTTCGTCTACCAGGACGCGCGCGGGAAGTTCAAGTCCGAGGGCGAGTTCGTGATGCTGCGCCAGCCGCGCGCGAATCCCAGTGACCCGAAGGCGATCGACGAGTCCACCGACGCCTATGACACGGTCGCCTGGCTGCTGGCCAACGTGCCCAACAACAACGGGCGTGCGGGAATGACCGGCGTGTCCTACCCAGGCTGGTTGACCGCGATGGCCATGCTGGAGCCGCACCCGGCGCTCAAGGCCGTCTCGCCCCAGGCCTCGCCGTCGGACATGTGGCTCGGCGACGACTTCCATCACAACGGGGCGTTTCGCCTGTCCTACGGCTTTGAGTACGCCGTGATGATGGAGAGCGGTAAGGAGGCGACGCCGTTCAAGTTCGATACGTACGACACGTACGACTGGTACCTGCGCCTCGGGTCGCTCGCGAACGTCAACCAGAAGCTGCTCAAGGGCAAGATTCCCACCTGGAACGACTTCTCGCAGCGCCCGGACTACGATGCCTTCTGGCAACGGCAGGGAATGAAGCCGTGGCTCAAGCGCGTGACGGTGCCCAACCTTAACGTCGCGGGCTGGTGGGACCAGGAGGATTTCTACGGCCCGATCACGATCTATCGCGAGCTGGAGCCGCACGATCGCGGGAACCAGAACTGGCTGGTCGTCGGACCGTGGAACCACGGCGGCTGGATGCGCGGCGAGGGCAAGTCGCTCGGCCCGATCCAGTTCGACCTGCCCACCGCGCAGTTCTTTCGCGACTCGGTGATGGCGCCCTTCTTCCGGCACTACCTGCATGACGGGCCGAACCCGCGTCTCGCCGAGGCGTTGGTGTTCGAGGCGGGCTCCAATCGCTGGCGTCGCTACGACAGCTGGCCCCCAAAGGTCGGCAACTCCAATCGCTCGTTCTACTTCCGGGAGGGCGGGCGCCTCTCCACCGATGCCCCGACCGCGAGTGGGCCGACGCAGTTTGACAGCTACGTGTCCGACCCGAAGAAGCCGGTGCCGTACCGGCAGCGCCCGATCCCGGCCACCTTCGGTGGGGCATCCGGATGGTCGACGTGGTTGACGGATGACCAGCGCTTCGTGGCGTCGCGTCCCGACGTCGCCGTCTGGGACACGCCGGTCCTCACCGAAGACCTCACGATCGCGGGCGACATTTCCGTCACCCTGCATGCCGCGACGACCGGCTCCGACGCGGACTGGGTCGTCAAGCTGATCGACGTCTATCCGGACACGGGGATGGCCGACCCGAAGATGAACGGGTACCAGTTCATGGTGGCGAACGAGGTCTTCCGCGGCCGCTATCGCAAGAGCTTCTCGAAGCCCGAGCCGATCGTGCCCAACAAGGTCACGGACTTTACGGTGGACCTCCATACGCAAGCCTACACCTTCAAGAAGGGACACCGCGTGATGGTGCACGTGCAATCCACCTGGTTCCCGGTGATCGACCGCAACCCGCAGAAGTTCGTCCCGAACATCTTCGAGGCCCGGGAATCCGACTTCGTCGCGGCGACCCATCGGGTGTATCGCTCGAAGCAATTCCCCTCGAAGATCGTCCTCCCCGTGGTGAGCGGCGCCGTCCAGTAGCCGTCGCCGCGGCCCCGTTCCCTTCGTTAGCTTTTCCCGTCGCACCCTCTTCTGACCCATGCCGACCTACACGCACCTCAAGCCGCCCGCCTCGGGTGACACGATCACCATGAAGGATGGGGTCCTGTCCGTCCCTGACCACCCGGTGATCCCCTTCATCGAGGGGGACGGCACCGGCCCGGACATCTGGCGCGCCTCCCAGCGCGTCTTCGACGCGGCCGTCGAGCGGGCGTACGGTGGCAAGCGGAAGCTGGTCTGGTTCGAGGTCCTCGCCGGGGACAAGGCGAAGGCGGCGGTGGACACCTACATGCCGGACGACACGCTCGCCGCGATCTCCCATCACCTCGTGGCCATCAAGGGACCGCTGGGGACGCCGGTGGGCGGTGGCATCCGCTCGCTCAACGTCGCGCTGCGCCAGCAGCTGGACCTGTATGCCTGCGTGCGGCCGGTGCGCTGGTTCGAGGGCGTGCCGTCCCCCGTCAAGCGACCGCAGGACGTCAACATGACGATCTTCCGGGAGAATACCGAGGACATCTACGCGGGGATCGAGTGGGTCGCCGGCACCCCGGAGGCGCAGAAGCTGATCAACTTCCTGCGCACCGAGATGGGGGTGAAGAAGATTCGCTTCCCGGAGACCAGCGGGATCGGCATCAAGCCCATCTCGTCCGAGGGCACCAAGCGCCTCGTCCGCTCGGCGATCAAGTACGCCAAGCAGTACGGCTACAGCTCGGTCACCCTGGTCCACAAGGGCAACATCATGAAGTTCACCGAGGGCGCCTTCCGCGACTGGGGGTATGAGTGCGCGAAGGAGGAGTTCGGTGGCGTGGAGCTGGACGGCGGGCCGTGGCTCAAGCTGCCCGACGGCATCGTGATCAAGGACGTCATTGCCGACGCCTTCCTCCAGCAGATCCTCACGCGCCCGACCGAGTACGGCGTCATCGCGACCCCCAACCTCAACGGGGACTACATCTCGGATGCCTTGGCGGCGCAGGTCGGTGGGATCGGCATCGCCCCGGGCGCGAACATCAACTACGTCACCGGGCACGCCGTGTTCGAGGCCACGCACGGGACGGCGCCCAAGTATGCGAACCAGGACAAGGTGAACCCCGGGTCGGTGATCCTCTCCGGCGAGATGATGTTCCGCTACATGGGATGGAACGAGGCCGCGGACCTCATCATCAGCTCGCTCGACAAGACCATCGGCCAAAAGAAGGTCACCTACGACTTCGAGCGGATGATGCAGGGGGCGACCCTGATGAGCTGCAGCGGGTTCGGCGAGGCCATGGTCAGCAACATGTGACCGTGGCCCACGCGCCCATGACCACACCATACGATCTCACGGGGCAGGTGGCCCTGGTGACCGGGGGGACCCGGGGCATCGGGCGCGCCACTTGCATGGCCCTGGGCCGCCAGGGCGCGCAGGTCGTTGTCTCGTCGCGGAAGGCGGCGGCCGTGGAAGAGACGGTCGCCGCCCTGCGCGAGGCGGGCTACCAGGCGGAGGGCATCCCGGCAAACGTCGGTCGCCTGGAGGACGCACATGCCCTCGCGGACCAGGCCCTCGCGCGGCACGGGCGCGTCGACATCCTGGTGAACAATGCGGCCACCAACCCCGTCTTCGGCGCCGTGGAGGACACCTCGCCAGAGGCGTTCGCCAAGATCATGGACGTCAACGTGCGGGGGCCGTTCGAGTTGGCCAAACGCCTGTTGCCGGCCATGAAGGCCGCGGGGCGTGGGGCCATCGTGAACATGTCCAGCATCGGGGGCCTGGCCCCCGAGCGAGGGCTCGGGATCTACAGCGTGAGCAAGGCGGCGATCATCTCGCTCACGCAGGTGATGGCCAAGGAGTGGGGGAAGCACGGCGTGCGGGTCAACGCCATCTGCCCCGGCTTCATCAAGACGGACTTCTCCCAGGTGCTGTGGTCCAACGAGGCCGTGATGGGCGAGGTCCTGGCCAACCAGCCGATAGCCCGACTGGGAACACCGGAGGACATCGCGGAGCTCGCCCTCTTTCTCGCGTCACCCGCCGCGGGCTTCGTGACGGGCGGGGTCTACCTCGCCGACGGCGGCTACCTGCTGTAGCACGGTGGGGCAGGGGTGCGTGGGGCGACTCGCCCACGCACCGGTGGCCAGCGGTCAGCTCGCGACCTCGAACACCCCGGCGGCGCCCATCCCCCCGCCGATGCACATCGTGACCAGCCCGTAACCGCCGCCGCGGCGGCGGAGTTCGTGGATCAACTGGGTGGTGAGCTTGGCGCCGGTGGCGCCCAATGGATGGCCCAGCGCGATCGCGCCGCCGTTCACGTTCAACCGGTCGTCCGGCATCCCCAGCTCGCGCTTGACCGCGATGGCCTGGGCCGCGAACGCCTCGTTGAACTCGATGAGGGCCAGCTGGTCCATGGTGAGCCCGGCCCGGGCGAGAGCCTTCGGCACCGCAACGATCGGCCCGACCCCCATGATGTCCGGATCCACACCGCCGACACCAAACGAGACAAAGCGGGCGAGGGGGGTCGCTCCCACCGCCCGGGCGCGCTCGGCCGACATCAGGACCACCGCGGCGGCGCCATCGGAATAGGGGCTGGAGTTCCCGGCCGTCACCGATCCCCCGGCCTTGAAGGCCGCCGGCAGCTTGGCCAGGCGTTCCGCCGTCGTGTCCTTGCGCACCAGTTCGTCGACCGCGAACAACCCTTCCTCGACCTGCTTGGTGGCACCGTGCCAGGTGACGCGCTCCACCGGGACCGGGACC
>JAEUJL010000679.1 GCA_016794835.1 Gemmatimonadota bacterium
GATCCCCCGACCTCACCACCAAAGCCCCGGCAGCAGCTGTGGTTCGGGGCGCTCACCGGGGTCGCCAGCTGGGCCATCTTCACCTGGGTGGGCGCCGTGTGGTGGCTCCCCGGCGGGCTGCTCGTGGCCAACGCCTGGGAATCGGTGCGGCGTGTGCGCGAACATGCCGCGCGCCATGCGGCCGCGACACACCAGGCCTGACGACTCTCACTCGCCCCTATTCGTGGGCGATCGCCACGATGGGTGGCAGGCGCGCGGCCCGGCGCGCCGGGTAGGTGCCGAAGGCGAGCCCCACCCCCGCTGAGGTCCCGACGGCGACCAGCAAGGTGCTGAAGGTCAATGACGGATAAATCGGCGCCTGGGTCGCCACGCGAAACCCGAAGGTCACCAGCGTGGAGAGGCCGATCCCGATCACCGCCCCGAGGAAGGTGCCGGCGGCGGCGATGGCCACCGACTCCGCCAGGAACTGCGTGCGGATGTCCCGGCTGCTCGCCCCGATCGCCTTGCGGATCCCGATCTCCCGCGTGCGCTCGACGATGGAGGCCAGGAGGACATTCATGATGCCGATGCCGCCGACCAACAACGAAATGCCGACGAGGGTGCCGAGGAAGAGCTTGCCCAGCAGGATCCCGCGTTCCACCTCGACCAGCTGTTCCATGGCGACCGAGAGGTTCACCCGGTCCTGCCATCGCGCATACCGCTGGGCCAGCCAATCGGCGGCGGCATCGCGGAGGGCCGGGACCTCCTCCACCGTCGCCGCCTTGAGCTGCAGGGTCGGGGTGAGGCGCTCGGCGGGAGCGGGTGACAACACGCGCTCGCCCACGCCGAACGGCACGAAGGCACTGAAGTCCGGGTTGCGCGGATCCTCGAACTCGCTGCGCTCCTGCACCCCGATGATGCGATAGACGCCACGCCCCAGCCGGAGTTCCTCCTCCAGCAGTCGCTCCGGTGCGCGCCCGGGAAAGAGATCCTGCGCCAGGGCGTGGCTGAGGACCGCGACCTCGGTCCCGTGCGTCACTTCCATTGGCGAGAAGAACCGGCCCGCCGCGAGCTTCACTTCGCTGAACTCCGGGAGGGAGGAGCCGCCCATCGTCACGTTGACTCGCCGCTCGCGCCCCCGCGCACCGGCGGTCGTGGTGCCGCCCGCCACCAGGGTCACCTGCACCGCGCCGTGGATCTCCCGCTCGGCCGCTTGCATGTCCCGATCCGTGAAGATGGGATAGTCGGAGATGCGCACCCACTGCCCATCGCGAAAATCGATGGTGCGCGAGCTGAGGGAGATGGTCTGGATGGAGGTGCGGCGCTCGATCTGTCCCCGGATGAAGGCCATCATCCCGTCGCTGACCGACATCACGGCGACCAGGGACGCCGACCCGATGATGATCCCCAGGACAGAGAGCATGGTCCGCAGGGGATGGATGAACAGCGCATCGAACCCAACCCGGAGGTTGGCGCTGAGGGCCACGCGATTGAGCGCCACGGGGTCGTTGGGAGTTGGGGGGTCGGCACCGCAGCGCGGGCCGGCTCAGGGTGGATCATACGCCGGCTCACGGGAAATCGTGTCATCCCGGCCCACGCGCCAGCCCGGCCACCCGTGGCATGTTATCTGGAGGAAACCCATCCACCGAGGTCGCGTAGGTTTCCCCGACACGTGACAGGGCTCCTGCCCGTGCTGGTGCACGACACCCCCAATCATTGATGGCTTCCCCGACTCCGTTCCTCACCGTCGCCGGCGTACACAAGCGCTTCGCGAGGGTCCATGCGGTGGCTGGCGTCTCGCTCGAGGTGGCGCCCCAGGAAATCTTCGCCCTCCTCGGTCCCAACGGCGCCGGCAAGTCGAC